>JANLXD010000278.1:0-10775 GCA_031364935.1 Candidatus Eiseniibacteriota bacterium | reverse complement strand
ACTGGGGCACCAAGCGGAACAACGGCTTCGTGCTCATGCCCAACACCGTCGAGGCCTATCACCTCGGCGACAAGCCGTTCGAGTACAAGGGCACGAACGGATTCATGATCACGTTCGACATCAACAACAAGGACGTCGTCGCTTCGGCGAACTGACGATCGTCGCGCCGGTCCGGGCCCACATCGGGCACCGGCACCACACCGCTAAAGGGGCACGCGATGAATCTCTCGTATATCCGCACGCTGTGGGAGGAGATGCGCCTGGTGAACGGCATCACGCTCCGGGCCATCGACGCCATCCCGGAGGACAAGATCGACTCCCGCCCCATCCAGAACATGCGCACGCCCAAGGAGCTGGTCGCCCACATGGCCGAGACCATGCGCTGCGTCGCCGTGGGCACGACGAAGGGGAAGATCACTCCGGACGAGAACGCCGATAAGGGAGTCGGTCTGGAGACGCGCCAGGATCTGAGCAAGGCCATGTCGAACGCGTGGAAGACGGCCGACGCGGCCGTCCAGTCGCTGACCGAGGCGCAGGCGACCGCGGCCATCGAGACCCCGTGGAACTTCTCGCCGCCGGCGTGGCTCTGCATCCAGATCATCGCCGACGAGCACCTGCACCACCGCGGCCAGCTCTACGCCTATCTGCGGGCGATGGGCGTGGAGCCGCCGTTCATGTGGAGTTTCGAGAACAACGCTCCGGAGTTCCAGCCGAAGCAGCATCAGCAGGCCTAGGCCGGAGACTCGTCTCGGCCGGTGAATCGCGTGAGTGAGGGGAGGGCCCGTCCAGGGTCCTCCCCCTTCGCGCTTTTGTGGGCCGCGCAGTTCTTGTCGCAGTTCGGCGACTCGATCTTCCAGGTCGCCTTCATCTGGCTGGTCCTCGATCTCACCGGATCAAAGACGCTGACCGGCGCCGCGGCCGCGGTCGCCTACCTTCCGTCGCTCCTCTTCGGCATCGGCGCGGGCTTTTTGATCGACCGGTGGAACCGGCGGGCGGTGATGGCGTGGGCCGACCTGGCGCGGGCGCTTCTCCTGGTCCTGGGCTCATGGCTCCTGTTCGAGGGGCGGCTCAACGCCGCGGGGCTCGCGGCGATCGCGTTCGGCATGGCGACAGCCGCCGTGCTCTTCAACCCCGCGCGCGATTCGCTGCTACCCGAGCTGGTGCCCGCGGCGCGGCTCCCCAGCGCCAACGCGTGGATCCAGCTCTCCCAGCAGGCCGCGTGGCTTGCGGGGCCGCTGGCCGCGGGCGGGGTGATCGCCGCCGGGAGCGTCCGCGCCGCCTTTCCCTTCTGCGCCGCCCTCTTCGCCTGCTCCTTCGCGCTGCTTCTTTTCCTTCGCGGCGTCGGACGCGCCCACCGCGGAGAGGGGCCGCAGCCCGGCCTCGCGCGCGACTTCCTGGACGGGATGCGCGAGATCCTCGCCGATCGCACCCTCGTCCTCCTGCTGCTTCTGACCGCGCTCGACAACCTGTTCATCATGGGACCTTCGCTCATGCTGGTGGTCCTGGTCCGGGACACGCTCCACCTGGACGCGTCGGCGTTCGCCATCGCCGAGTCCGCGTTCGGCGTCGGGATGATCCTGGGCAGCCTCGTGGTGGGGCGCGTGCTCGGAAAGGCGCGCCAGGGCTGGGTGCTCCTGTGGGCGATCGCGCTCGACGGCTTCACCTTCGTGCCGCTCTATTTCTGCCGCTCCCTCACCTATCTCTACGCCGCGCTCCTGATCCACTCGATCGTGATCCCGTTCATCACCGTGACCCGCCCGGTCATCCTCCAGCGGGTCCTTCCGCCGGCGCGGTTGGGTCGCGTCTTCTCGCTGGTCAACTTCACGGTGTTCGGGGTGACGGCGATCTCGGTGGGTCTCGCGGGAATGGTCCTGGACAAGATCACCGCGCCTGAGATGTATGCCGCGATCGGGATCCTGGGGGGACTGACGGGGCTATTGGGGATGATGTCGCGGCGGCTGCGGGAGCTGTAGGGCGGCGCCGCGGGCCCGGGCGCTGCGGGCGGCGCTACCGCTTGCGGCCGAAAATCGCGTAGAGCGGGAAGCCGGTCGCCGCGATGAGCACGCCGGCCGCCGAGCGCCACCCGCTCGAGCCGAGATCGCTCGCGATGATCGCCACCGTGACCAGGATGAAGAGGATCGGTGTGATCGGGTAGAGCGGCGTGCGGTAGCCGCGCCCTTCCGGAGGCGTGCTCGTGCCCTTCTGGCGCTTCCGATGGACGAAGATCGCCGCCGTGGTCAGCCCGTAGAAGAGCCACGACGTCGTCACGAACCAGCCCGAGACGTCCTCGAACCCCTGCGCGCACCAGAGCCAGATCCCCGCCAGGACGGCCTGGAGCCAGAGCGCGAAGTCGGGAGTGCCGCGCTTGGAGACGTGCGCCGCCGGGCGCCAGAAGAGACCGTCGGCGGCCATGGCCACGGTCACGCGCGGCCCGGTGAGGACCGATGCGGAAATGGTCCCGAAAGTCGAGATGGCGACCAGCACCGCAAGCGCGCGGCTTCCCCCCTCGCCCAGGATACGGCGGATCGTCTCGCTCGCGACCGCCTCGTACCGGGCCACCTCCGCCGGAGTCAGCACCGAGAAGTAGGCGAGATTGGTGAGCACGTACACCGCGATCACGATCGCGGTGCCGAGCAAGATCGCGATCGGCATGGCGCGGCGCGGATTCACGATCTCGCCGGCCACGTAGGTCGAGTCGGTCCAGCCGTCGTAGGCGAAGAAGATGGGAATCATCGCAAGCGCCAAGGCGAGCAGGAGCGGGTGCGACGCGACGCCCGCGGCGGCGGTGGCGGCCGTGTCGGACGGGCCGCGGTGCGGCAGCAGGAACGCGGCCCCGCAGAGCCCGAGAATCCCAATCACCTTGATCGTCGTGAGCAGGGTCTGCGTCCCGGCGCCCTGCTTCACCCCCATCCAGTTGATCAATGTGAGGAGGCCGATCGCGGCAAGACCCACCGGCAGCCGGGCCGAAACGGGCAGACCCACGGCCTCGCAGAAATAGATCGCGAAGACCGTGGTGATCGAAGCGATCACGGTCGGCTTGATGACCGAGAGCGAGGCCCAGCCGAAGACGAACCCCAGGCGGTCGCCGAAGGCCTGCCGGATGAAAACGTAGAGCCCGCCGGTGTGGGGATGCGCCACGGCCAGCTCGGCCAGCACGAACGAGCCGCACATGGAGAGAAAGCCCCCCAGGATCCAGGCCATCAGCATCAGGGGAACGGAGTGAAGCTCCTGGGCCACCGAGTGGGGGGAGCGGAAGATCCCCGACCCGATGATGCTGCCCACCGTCACGGCGGTGGCGGCGTACAAGCCGATCTGCCGACGGAGCAGCCCGTCCGGGGTGTGGGTCCCAGCCGGCGCCTGGGCTTTGTGCATACGCCCTTATACCACGAGCGTAGAATCACGGCCATGGACGCCGCTCGGATCGACCCCGGAGCCTCGATCGGCCGGGTGGACCTCACCGTCTCGGACCTGGAGCGCTCGGTCGCCTTCTACCGGGACGCGATCGGCCTCACGGTGCATGGGGTCGAGGACGGGACCGCGCGTCTGGGAGTGGGGCGGGACGATCTGGTCGGGCTTGTGGAATCTCCCGGCGCGCGCCGGGCCGCGCGAGCGACCGGGCTCTTCCATTTCGCGATCCTCCTGCCCAGCCGACCCGACCTCGCCAGGGCCATTCTGCGCTTGGCCGCCTCCGGCGCTCGATTGGGCGGCGCGTCGGACCACGGCGTGAGCGAGGCCATCTACCTGGCCGACCCGGATGGCAATGGGATCGAGATCTATCGCGACCGTCCGCGCGGGGAGTGGCCGCGGGACGCCTCGGGCTCCGTGCAGATGGGGACCGAGCCGCTCGACGTCCCGGGGTTGATGCTGGAGCTGCCGCCCGGTGAGCGGACGATGGAGGCGTTGGGTCGAGCCGGTCGGGCCGCGTCGGGCGCGTCGGGCGCGCCCGTTTCCCCCGCACCGGAAGACACCCGCGTGGGGCACATCCACCTCCACGTCGCCGATCTGGCCGCGGCGGAGCACTTCTACGTGGGCGTGCTGGGCTTCTCCGTCATGGCGCGCTACGGAGGGGAGGCGGTCTTCGTGGCCGCCGGCGGGTACCACCACCATATCGGGCTCAACACCTGGGCGGGAGTGGGCGCTCCCCCTGCGCCGCCGGGGTCGGCCGGACTACGATGGTTCGAGATCCGCCACACGAGCGACGAGGAGCGGGAGCGTACGGCGGCGCGGGTGCGGCAAGCGGGGGTGGAGGTGGATGCCGCCGAGGGCGGCTACCTGGTGCGCGATCCGTCGCGGAACGCGATGCTGCTGACCACGGGCTACCGGACCAGCGTGAGCGGCGTCCGCGCTTCGTCTTCCTCCGCCCGCAACACGACGAAGTAGCGCCGCGACGAGACTGCCCTTCCCCGATCATCCCGGCCGTCCCAGTAGATCCGGTGCTGCCCCGGCGGCATCGTCCCTAGATTCATCGTTCTGACGGCGCGCCCGCTGACGTCCACGATCCGCACCCTCGTCGCCGATGAGCGCGATAGCGTGAAGGTGATCTGCGTCGCTCCCCCGGAAGGATTCGGCCGCGGCGGGCCGAGCGAGAAGCGGAATGGCCTGCCCGCCGTGCCCTCGATCCATCCGGTGATGCGCTCCACTCCCGACTCGATCAACCCCAGACGGTAGCGGTAGGAGGTGCCGGCCGTCGCGGTCCTGTCCAGATAGGTGAAGTGAGGCCCGCCCGAGAGCGGCGCGGCGTTCAACCGCGCTCCGTCCTCGCTTCCGGCGGGCGCCCGGTACACGTTGAAGAAAACCGGGCTCGAAGCGGTCCCGGCCGCCTGCCAGCGGAGCCGCACGCCCTCGGGATCCGCCGCCGCGGTGAACGCGGCCACCTCGATCGCGGTCGGTGTGCTCTTCCGCAGCGTCATCGTGTCGAAGACGGTCCCGTCCATACCCACGGCCCGGAGGGTTAGCAGGTCGCCGTCCACGTCCATCGAAGCGACGTGGAACGCCTTCCGCGAGATCACCTCGGGCGAGATGAGCGGTGTCAGGTCGTAGAGAGCGCGCCCGCCTCCCCCGGCCACGATGTAGATCGGACCCGCGGGATTCAGGTAGTTCGGATCCTGTCCCTGGTCGACCGCGGCGCCTGCCGCGACCGGGTAGGTCCGCGTGTAGTAGTGGTTGTGTCCTTGGAAGACCAGATCCACGCCGCGTGCCTGGAGAATCGGCTCGAGCCCGGCCGCGATTGTCGGGTCGTCGCCGTGCGCGCCCCGGTTGGAGTACATCGGCACGTGGAAGAAGACGAACTTCCACTGCTTCGTCGAGGCCGCGAGGTCGGCGTCCAACCATGCGGTCATCGCGGCGTCGGGCGCATTGTTCTCGATGGTCACCTCGATCGAGACGAAATGCGCATTCCCGTAATCGAACGAGTAGCTGCGCTCCGGCGCGATCGGGTAGTTCGTGGGAAGGTAGTAGGTGTTCACGTACGGGATCCCGTAGCTCGGCGGATTGTTGTCGTGGTTCCCGAGGCAGGGATAGAACGGGATATGTTGTAGCGTCTCCCGGTAGATGTCGAAGTAGTACGGCGTGAAGTTCTGAGCCTCGCCGCTCTCGTAGATGATGTCCCCGGTCAGGAGAGCGAAGTCGGCGTTCAGCGAGTCCACGCGTGCGGCGATCAGCTTCTGCTCGTTTGTGGCTCGGCCCAGGTCCCCGAAGGCGAGGAAGCGATAGGGCCCGTCCGCGTCGGGCGCCGTCCGGAAGGCGCCCGCATCCAGCGTGTCGGAGTTGGAAACTACCTTGTAACGGTAGATCGTTCCGGGCGACAACCCTGTCAGCGAAACGGCGTGATTGAGAACGTCGCCGGACTGCGTTGCCTCGCTTGTATTGTCCCAATCCACCGGCTCGGGGCCGTAGAGGACGCGGCTCGAGCTAAGCAGGTCCGTCTGCCAGGCGATTAAAATGGAGGTTGTGGTCTGAAGGTTCAACCAGGGGTGGCGCGTAAACGTCAAGGCCGACGCCCCGGAAGCATGCGCTCCCAGGACACCGGCCACGATGACGGCGAGGCTCAAGCGCAACCTCATGGTCGCGTGCGCTCCTCGATGAAGTTGGTGGAGGCGGAGGGAATTGAACCCTCGTCCGAAAGCAGCTCCAATAGAATCACTACGCGCGTAGTCCGTTATCTCAGCTTCGCAACCCCGGACGCCAACGGACTAGGTCACGGAATCACTATCCCGATTTTGTCTCGCCCTCTCGACTCAGGCGGATCTCGAGGGCCAGCCCACCTTGATGACGCTCGTTCCGGCTCGGCAGGCGCAGACCGGACAAGCGCAAGCGGCTAGTTAAGCCGCGAGAGCCAAATTATTATTGGCTTCTGAGTTTTGCCGGTTGTTTAACGAGGCCTCCGGCACCTCGGCGCGCGATCCTAGATTCACTACTCCGTCGAATCCGTTCGCCCCCAAATAGTTGCCCTCCTGCTCTACTGGAATGATGAGTCTAGCACTCTTTAGATGCCCCCTCCCAGCCTACGTTTCGCGGCCGGAGGGGAGAGCGGATTCACTCAATTTATCGGCCGTTCCTCTCCTACTCCTCGACGTGTTTCTTCAGCCGGCTCAGAGCGGTATCCCAGCGCTTCGAGACGAGATCGAGGTACCGGTGAGCCACCGCGAATTGTTCGGGTTCCAGCTCCCACCGACTCTCCCGACCCCGACGAACACCGCGCACCAAGCCGGCGTCGGCCAGGACGCGCAGATGCTTCGTGATCGCCTGGCGTGTGAGCGGAGTACCGCGTGTCAGGCGCGTGATGGACTGGGGCCCCCCCCGACCGAGGCGGGCCACCAGCTTGAGACGCGTCGCGTCCCCCAACGCGGCAAAGATCGGCGCCGAGACATCCAACCGCGAAGCGTCGCCTGGCGTCACGGGTTTTGACGCAGGTAGTTCTCGATCGCCTTCATCTGGCCGGCCCAGCCGCCCTCGTTCGACTTCAGGGCCTCGGCTCGGCGAGCGATCGGAATGCCGTCGAAGCCCGACTCAACCACCTTGAGCAGGGTGCCGCCCTCCACCTCGTCGAGCGTGAACTCCACCAGCGTCATGGGCTCCTTCGAGTAATCCATGCTCAGATCCACGGCGTTGGGGTGCCAGCGGTAGGAGAAGAGGCGCTCGGGCTCCATCTTCTCGACGACGAGGTCGAACGCGACGTGCTCATAACCTGGATAGGTGATACGGCATTTGATCCGCGCGCCGGGCAGAAACGGCTCGTCGAAGGCAGCCTGGAACCACGTCCCGAATTCCTTGGAGTCGGTGATGGCGCGCCACACCCGCTCCCGCGGCGCCTGGATTAGGATCTGCTTCTCGATGCGATCCGTCGTCGTCGTGCTCATCGTTGTTCTCCCCTGTTGGGTGTCGCCCAATGCGCAACCCATTGGTTGCATATTAGGGCCGGCCCACTCCAAACGCAACTGGAAAATGCAGGGGGAGTGCGGGAGTATCCTGCTACGCCATCAGCAGCTCGGAGCACGGCGGCGTTCTCGGACCCTACGATCTGGAGCTGACTCATGATCATCGCGCTGGCATCAC
Organism: Candidatus Eiseniibacteriota bacterium; assembly: GCA_031364935.1. Taxonomy (GTDB): domain Bacteria; phylum Eisenbacteria; class RBG-16-71-46; order SZUA-252; family SZUA-252; genus DASQJL01. Next base: position 3,221 of record JANLXD010000278.1, on the reverse strand, counting down.
CTCGCTCCGCCGCCTCCATTGACGACGGCCTGGACAAAATCAAGCACTCGCTAGCTGAAGCCGCGGCCAAGGGCGCCGAGATCGTGTGCTTCCCCGAGGCCTACATTCCGGGTCTGCGGGGACAGGATTTTGAAGTGCCACTCTTTGATCAGGTGCAGCAGGAGCGGGCAATCAAGACCGTGATGCTATGGGCGAAAACAAATGCCATCGCCACGATTCTCGGGATGGAAAGCCTCACAGGGGCGGGGCGGCAGATCGTGTCCTGCGTCATCGACGCCCGCGGCCAGGTTCAGGGATACCAGACCAAGAACCAAATCGACCCGACTGAGGATCAATTCTATGTGCCCGGAGACCGCCGGCAGCTCTTCGAGATCAACGGGCTGAAGTTCGGAGTGGCGATCTGCCATGAGGGCTGGCGGTACCCCGAGACGGTGCGGTGGGCGGCGGTGCGAGGCGCCAAGATCGTCTTTCATCCGCAACACACCGGAAATGACCGCGCTGGCGTCCGCCTGACCGAGTGGGGTGCGAGCGGAGGGCCCTACTACGAGAAGGCGATGATCATGCGCAGCATGGAGAACACCATCTATTTTGCCAGCGTCAACTATGCGCTGCGCTTCCAGGACTCGGCGACCAGCCTCATCACGCCGGCGGGCCAGTGCCAAGCGTACCTACCCTATGGGGAGGAAGGGGTGCTGGTGCAGAAGATCAACGTCGAGGAGGCCACCGGCCTGCTGGCGACTCGCTTCGCCCCCGAGCGCTGTCAATGAGCGGAAGCATGGCCGAGAAGATCAAACGATACGCCAGAATGCTGTCGCTGCTCCTCGTTCTCTGCCTCACACACTTTGGGTCGAGCGGGCACGCGGAGAAGAGCGCCGCAGCTCTCGATCCCCGGCTTGCTGACTTCCTCGAAGTCGTCATCAAGGACCCCGCGGTATTGAAGACGGAAAAGGAGGATTACGCGTCGCGTGGAGTGACGTTCGAAGCCTTCATATACGCCGTCTACACGGGAGCCGTGAAGATCGATGACGCCCCGGACAACGAGCAGGCGAGACGGCTCGGCCCCAATGCACGAGCCCTGGCTCAACTCGGGCAATACCTCGAGGAGCAACGACCCGAACTCTCCACGAAGCTGTTGGACCAGATGGCCGCGTTCTACTCCGTGAAATCCAACCAAACCTTCATTCGTGGCATGGTTCTCGAGTCGGTTCGCAGATTGACCACGGCCGCGCCCCCGGCGGTCGACGACGGAGGCACGGCAACCACAACGGGTGGTCGCGCGGCAACCTCGAAGACGTCCGCAACCATCCGCTTCAGCGGTCTCGACCACGAGGCCATCGGCGCCGCGAGCCTGGCGCGCCAAGGAGCGTTCCTCAGGGTCACCGGCATCGGCAGCTCCGGGAACGACGGGGTCCGCATCCACCTTCCGGTCGCGGCGACCCAGGTTCGGGTCCGTGCCCAGGTGCCCAGCGGATCCAGGCTCGCCGCCGGAGCCTACCTCGAGATCACATCGCGCTCTTCCGATGCCGAGGTCGATTCGCTCGGATTCCTGAGGATCACGCGCATCTCCGACGCTGATGGCTACGAGGTCACGGGCGTGGTGGCGAACGCAACGAGCCACGTGCTCGCCATTTTCAACAATGACCGCGAGGTGCGGCGTGACCTGCTACGCACGACCCGAACCCCGTTCGCCCGAGTGCGGGCTTCCATCAAGTTCGAGTCGAGTCTGAATGATGCGGTTGGTCGAGGATCGTCCAGCGAAGGGGCCGTGCTGCGCTGGCACTGGTCGAGCCCGAGTCCAATCACGATCATGAATCGCGCGAGCGGAGCGGACACGACGGTCGTGGCGGACGAGCTTCGTTTGCTCGACGCCGCTCCACGGGGCGGAGCTCCGACAACGCTCTCCGAGTTCGTCGTCCGCGGACGCGATCTGGGGGAGATCCGAATCCGAGCCGAAGAGGTGATTGAGAAGCCCAAGTAGAGGGCGAGAGCTGGGTTGGTGCGCCGCGAAGGAATCGAACCTTCAACCTACTGATTAAGAGTCAGTTGCTCTGCCAATTGAGCTAGCGGCGCGCACGTAACGCAGGCGAGCGCTTGAAGCTACGGAACATGGACCCCAAAGTCAAGCGGACTGGCCCCCCGAGGTCGAGTCGGAGACCGGCCCGCCCCAGGGAACCCCACACGCCCCCGGGTGTCTCACTAGAAAACCGGGTGCCATGCCTGCTACCGTCTTCGGATTGGCTCGCCCCTTCCCCGATTCCAAGGAGTGCCCGTGACGCGTCTCCCGAAGTTTTCCGCGCGCTTGGTCCTGGCGCTCGTGCTCGGCCTGGCCCTCGGCGCGGGCGTATGGACCTGCGCGGGAGCCGGCGAGAAGCCGCGCACCAAGGTCCTCGTTGTCGGCATCGATGCCGGCGAGTGGGACGTGCTCGGACGACTTCTCGACCAGCAGAAGGTGCCGAATTTCGCGCGGCTACGCGACAAGGGCGCCTCGGGCCGGATTCGCTCGCTCGAGCCTCTCACCAAGAGCCCGATTATCTGGGCGTCCATCGCCACCGGGAAGGTGCCGAGCAAGCACGGCATCTCCGACTTCTTCGTGAAGAAGAGCGCGCGGGCGCGGCGCCAGCAGACCGGTGTCGGCGAGAACGAAGCGCCGACCACATCGAATCTTTGGAGGGCGCGGCCGATCTGGGACATCCTGGGCTCGCTGGGCAAGAAGGTCGGCGTCGTGGGATGGTGGACGACGTGGCCGGCGCAGCCAGTCAACGGGTTCATGATCAGCGACTACGTTCAGTATGACGACGCCTCGTGGCCGGCCCGCAACTCCCGCCGCACCTATCCCGCCGCCCTCGACTCTCTGGCGCGCGCGCTGCGGCGCACTCCCGAGAGCGTCTCGTGGGCCGAGGTGTTCCAGTTCGTGGCGCCCATCGACACGACCCGAGTGACCGAGCGCCAGAAGCAGCTCGTGCACGACCTCAAATGGATCTACGCGGCCGACATGACCTTCTTTCGAATCGGCATGACGCTCTATCGCAAGCACCATCCCGACTTCATGACGGTGTATTTGCGCGGCGTCGACGAGATCTCGCACCGATATTGGGATATCGACATGCCGGGAGCGTTTTCGCCTCCGCTCACCGACGCGGAATACCAATGGATGAAGACCCTGATTCCGAACTACTACATCTTTACCGACCGTCTACTGGGCGAGCTGATGAAGGAGGCCG
>JANLXD010000021.1:0-3968 GCA_031364935.1 Candidatus Eiseniibacteriota bacterium | reverse complement strand
CGCGAAGGCCGGCGTCAAGGATCCCACGCCCGAGAACGCGCGTCGCGTGGCGACCGCCGTGAGCCAGGGACTGATCGAGGAGACCCGCAAGTCCACGCTCGAACGGGCCCAGGCGCGGGGCGAATTCAGCCAGGACCAGATCTCGGTCATTCGCGAAAAGCTTCGCCAGCTCGAGGACCAGCTGGCGGCCGCCAAGGAGTCCGCGATTGGGCAGAGCATCTCCACGGGCCCCGTGGGCCAGGGGAATGTCGAGGTGGTCGGCGAGATGGCGGGCACCGCTGACAGGGAGTCGGGTCAAATCCGCGACCGGATCCGGGCGGACATGGAGACATGGTCGTCGCGCGTGGGTTCCCACGCGGTGCCGGATCTGAAGAATTCCCGCACGGCGGCGCTTGAGTCGCGGCTCTCCAGCCTGGAGGCGAGCTACGGCGTGTCGTCCGCGCGAGGCGGGGAGGGGCAGTCGACCCTCCAGCAGATCGGCGCCGCCCGCCAGACGCTCCTGAACGAATACGAGGCATCCGCCTCGCGCCTTCCGGGCGACCTGCCCGACGACGCGCGACAGCTCGCGGCCGGCATCGCACTCGACCGCGCGGTGCTCCGCTCGCTCCAATCGCGCAAGGGACGGCTCCAGTCCATGGTCCGCTCGTACGTGACCAAGGCGCGCGGCGCGCCGCGCGCCGAGATGGCGGTCGAGCGGCTCCAGAACGAAGTCCAGAGGTATCGCGACAATCTCGCCACCATGGAGAAGGAAGCCACCTCGTCCCAGATGACCGAGGCGCTTGAGACGAGCCAGCTCTCGCTCCGTATCGAAGTCGTGGAGCCGCCTCAGCTCCCGCTGAAGCCGGTGTGGCCCGACCGGCTCAAGATCCTTGCGGCGGCTCTGCTCCTGGGCCCGCTCCTGTCCCTGGGCGTGATCGTGGGCGCCGAGCGGGTCGGCGCGATCCTTCGCACGGTGGAGCAGGCAGAAGAAGAAATGGGCACCAAGGTGATCGGGACGATCCCCCGGATCGAAGGGTGGTCGCGCCCCGGATCCTTCCTCCAGAACCACTGGGCGCCGGTTTCCATCCTGGCGCTCATCGTCCTGACCGCGCTCATCACCGGGGTCTACACGACCGTCGCGACGAGCCGGCACGTCAATACCACGAACGTTGAACAGCGCCGCTAACCAGAACCGCCACCACGTGACCCCTGACGCCCCGCGAAGCCTCTTCAGCGAGTTCAGCCCCGACGCTCCCTATGTGACGGAAGCACGGCGCCTGCTGCAGTCTTTGATGCGGCAGCATCGGGGGTCCGCGTGCCGGGTCTACATGGTCACCAGCGCCGCTCGCGGAGAAGGGAAGAGCACCATCTGCGGTCTTTTGGGCCTGGTGGCCGCGCGCATCTTCCACCGGCGGACGCTCATCATCGACGGCGACATGCGCCGTCCCACCATGCACCAGCTCCTCGACATCTCACAGAAGCCGGGCCTCTTCGACGTGCTCGCGGGCAAGGTGGCGCTGGACGTGGCACGGCGGCCGACCGCGCTCCCGCTCCTCCACGCCATTCCGGCCGGAAAGCCGGGGGCGCAGGTGAGCGACGCGTACGACGACGCAGCCTTCGAGAGGCTGCTCGTCGGGATCCGCCCGAGCTACGACCTGATCTTCGTCGACGCGGCCCCGGTCGTTCCCGTGGTGGAGCCGATCATGATGGCCGAGCACGCGGACGGCATCCTGCTGGTGGCCATGGCGGGGCGGACGCCGATCTCCATGATCCGGCGCATGAAGGGAATCCTCGCTCCGGTCTCGGCGAAGGTGGCCGGCGCGATCGTGAACAACGCGACCGAGGGGCTCCCCTACTACTACGACTACAGCTACTACGGATACAAGCCGCTCCTGTCCCGGCGCGACCGCAAGAAGGCGGGCGGACCCAAGCCGGGCCCGGTGCCCCTGGGAGCGGGCACACCCCAGACCAAGGAGTAGGAATGCCACGCCGCACCCGGCCCGATCCGGCCGCAAAACGCCTTTCCAACCGCCTCCAGAAACGAACCGCGCGCATCGGCGTCATCGGCCTGGGCTACGTCGGCCTGCCGCTCGCCGTGGAATTCGCCAAGGCCGGGTTTCGCGTGACCGGCTTCGAGATCGACGCGAAGCGCGCCGCCACGTTGAACCGCGGCGTCTCCTATATCCAGGACGTACCCACCCCGGAGGTCCGCCAGCTGGTCCGGGACGGACTCTTGCGGGCCACGCTCAACTTCGACGAGCTCGCGCGCATGGACGCCATCGACATCTGCGTGCCCACGCCGCTCCGGAAAACGAAGGACCCCGACGTCTCGTACATCGTGGCCGCCGTCAAGGAGATCGCCCCGAGGCTCCGGAAGGGGCAGCTCATCGTGCTGGAGAGCACCACCTACCCCGGCACGACGGACGAGCTGGTCCGACCGATGCTGGAGGAGGGCGGAATGAGGGTGGGGCGCGACTTCTACCTCTCGTTCTCGCCGGAGCGCGTGGACCCGGGGAACGAGCGCTATCACACGCGGAACATTCCCAAGGTGGTGGGCGGCGTTACGCCCGCCTGCACCGCGGCCGTGGCCGAGCTCTACGGCATCGTGATGGAGCGGGTGGTGCCGGTCACTTCGACGCAAGTCGCGGAGATGGTCAAGCTGCTTGAGAACACGTTCCGGAGCGTGAACATCGGCCTCGTGAATGAGATCGCCCTCATGTGCGACAAAATGGGGATCGACGTCTGGGAGGTGATCGACGCGGCGGCGACGAAGCCGTTCGGCTTCATGCCGTTCTATCCCGGGCCGGGCCTGGGCGGGCATTGCATCCCGATCGATCCTTTCTACCTCTCGTGGAAGGCGCGCCAGAGCGGTTTCGAGGCCCGCTTCATCGAGCTGGCGGGGAACGTGAACGCGGGGATGCCGTATCACGTGACCAAGCGCGTCTCGGAAGCGTTGAACTCGATCCGGAAGCCGCTACGGGGATCGAAGGTGCTCGTCGTGGGAGTGGCCTACAAGGCCGGCATCGACGACGTTCGCGAGTCCCCCTCGCTCGACATCATGGAGATTCTCGAGAAGGACGGCGCGCGCATCGCGTACGTCGATCCCTTCGTCCCCCAGATCCGGCACAACGGGAGCGTCCTCCGCGCGAGTTCCTTGACCCCCGGGTCCCTGAAGGCCGCGGACTGCGTGGTCATCGCCACCGCGCACGCCTCGATCGACTACGGGCTGATCGCCAAGCACGCCCGGACCATCGTCGACTCCCGGAACGCGCTCAAGGGCCGCCGCACGCGCGGCGTCTTCAAGCTGTAGCGCCGCCATGGCGCGATATCTCGTGACCGGGGGCGCCGGCTTCATCGGCTCCCATCTCGCCGAACAGCTCCTCAAGGACGGTCACCACGTCCGCATTCTCGACAACCTGGCGACGGGGAAGCGGGAGAACATAGAGGCGATCCGCTCCGCGGGGCCAGAGCGCCTGGAATGGATGGAAGAGGACGTTCGGGACCTGGCCGCCTGCCGGCGCGCCTCCACGGGCGTCGACTACGTGCTGCACGAGGCCGCCCTCGGCTCGGTGCCGCGCTCGGTCGAGCAGCCCGGCGAGACGACCGCCGTGAACGTGGTCGGCACGGTGAACGTGTTCCAGGCGGCCCGCGAGGCCAAGGTGCGCCGCGTGGTCTGGGCATCGTCCTCCTCGGTTTACGGGGACACGCCCACGCTCCCCAAGCACGAGGGGATGCCGCTCTCGCCGCGCTCTCCCTACGCCGCCGGGAAACTCGCGGGGGAGGAGTTCGCGCGCGTCTTCGCCGGAACGATGGACCTTCCGACTGTGTCGCTTCGCTACTTCAACGTGTTCGGGCCGCGCCAGGACCCCGACTCGCAGTACGCGGCGGTGATCCCTCGCTTCATCCGCGCGCTGGTCGAGGGGAAGCGCCCCACCGTGTTCGGCGACGGAGAACAGAGCCGCGACTTCACCTACGTGGAGAACGTGGTG
>JANLXD010000020.1:0-4191 GCA_031364935.1 Candidatus Eiseniibacteriota bacterium | reverse complement strand
TCTCGATCTCGGCCTGGTGCCGCTCGGCCGAGAGGCGCGCCAGCCGGTCGAAATCCTTGGAGTGCTCGGCGGTGACCGTGATCTCCCGGTCCAACTCGGGGACGAGCATGGCCGTCCGCCACCCGCGGGCGCGCTTCGACTGGAGAATGTCGCCGTAGGTGTGATCGCCGAAGTAGAGGATGTGCTCGGCCGTCGCGCCCAGGGCCTTCTCCAAGAACGCCGCGTCGCCGCGCCGCACCGCGACCCCCGCGATTTTCTTGCCGCTCCACTCGGGGATCGGCTCGGCAGCCTGCGTCTCGGTGAAGAAGTAGGGCTTCCGGGCCTCCACCACGATCGCGTGGAACAGCTCGGACCAGTGCTCCGGCGCGCCCTTCCCGCGCTGGAGAATGTGGCGGAGAAGCATGTCGGTGTAGGCCCACTCGCTGTTGGTGACCAGGAAGAGCTTCTTTCCGGTGCGGCGGAACTCCTCGAGCACCGTGCGAAGCTCGGGGTCGTTCCGGATGTAGCGGCCCAGGTCGCTCGTGATCACGTTCTTCAGGCTGCCGTCCCGGTGCGCCTCGTCGATCATCTCCCGCACGTCGCGATAGAGAGCTTCGTAGTCCACGGGCGCCGCGGGGCGCCGCTTCTCGAATAGATCGATGAGGCAGAGGTAGAGATAGACCTCCGGGAGATGGAAGAGCGTGTCCACCGAGACGTAGTTCTCGTGCCCCAGGCGGATCTTGGACGTCCGGTACGCGCGGCGCCGCTCCTCGGAGCGGAGCGCCGTCAGGCCGTGCGTCGCGCGGGTCACGAAGTTGAAGTAATCCATCTTGAGCAGGTTGCCGCGCTTCCGGTCCACGACCAGCCCGCGGATCACGAAATCCGGGTCGTACTGGAGGGCGAGAACCTCCGCGGGGTACCCCTTGTTCTGGACAAGCTTCTGCTTCGTCAGGTCGAAGGCCAGCCCCTCGACGCTGACGGGATCGTAGTGCGCGAGGGTGTGGTCGAGATCGAAGCCGATCGCGCGCGTCTGGGTCATACGGAGGTTCCGGTTCACGAAGACGCGGTGCCTCCGCGGTATGCGGTGCTCGCGGTAGCGAATGGCGCGGGCGGACGGCTCCTGTGCGGGCGGGGGCGGCGCGGGCGCCGTCGCGGGCGCCGGGGGCGCGGCCGGCCGCCGGCCGGGAGTTTCTGTCGGCGCGGAGGGCGCGGGCGTCGCGTCGATCTCGGGCGCGGTGCCGGCGGGGGCTGCTCCGGCCGGAGTCGCGGACACTTCTTCCGCCGCGGGAGACGCGGCGGGCGGCGCCGGGGCTCCGGTGGAGCCCGAGCGGCGGTCTTTGGTTTCGCTCATGTTCGGGGATTGTAGGGGCTGGGCGCTTCCCCGGCCAGCCGGCTTTCGGGTACTCTGCGCGTGTGAATCTCTGCATCTATGAGGATCCCGAGGTCCGCCGCTTCGGACCCCACGTTCTCCTCCGGCCCGTCTTCGCTCTTCGCTGCGGCGCGTTCACCCTGATCGAGAAGCTGGTCCGGGCCTTCCCCGAGCTGCCTCTCGTCCTCACCGTCCGGCCCGAGCTGGAGGAAATCACGCGGGCGCACTACCCGACGGCGCACGTGGGAGCGCCTCCGGTGGAGGAGACGCTCTTCGTGAACGGCCGCCTCTGCGCGACCGACGACGAAGTGCTTCACTTTCTCGCGGCGTCTCCCAGCGAGGCCTCGTACATGGCGGGCGGCACCCTGTTCGCGGCGAAGGTATCGGCCAAGCGGTCGGCGCACGCGGCGAAGTGGCTCGCGCAGGGCGATCCGGAGCGCGCGTTTGAAGAGATTCGCGTGCCGGCCGAGGTGAACGCCTTCCTCGCGCGCTCGGCGGCCGACCTGATCCGATGGAGCCCGCGGCAGGTCGTGCAGGACTTTCGGAACGCGTTCCAGCCCCAGACGGTGCGCGGCAAGGTGGATGACGGCGCGCACCTCCTCCAGCCCGAGGCGGTCCACGTCGCCCGCGGCGCCCGCGTCATGGCCGGCGCCGTGCTGAACGCGGAGGGCGGCCCCATCCTGATCCGCGAGAACTCGGTGATCGAGCCGCTCGCCTACGTCGAAGGGCCCGCCGTGATCGGCGAAAGCTCGCGGGTCAAGGCGGGCGCGCAGGTCCGCGGAGGCTGCTCGATCGGCCCGGTCGGCCGCGTCGGAGGGGAAGTGGACGCGACCGTGTTCCAGGGATACGGCAACAAGCAGCACGACGGCTTCGTGGGACACTCCTTCATCGGCGAATGGGTGAATCTGGGCGCGGGCACCATCACGAGCGATCTCAAGAACAACTATTCGAACGTGCGCCAGTTCCGCTCCACGAAGGAGTGGCTGGAGCGCCACGGCGAGGAGACGGGGCAGCGACTGTTGGGACTCACGGTGGGCGATTTCACGAAGACGGGGATCGGCGCCACCTTTCCGACGGGCGCCGTCGTGGGGATCGGATGCAACGTCTACGGCACCGCGCTCATGCCGGCCTACATCCCCTCGTTCGTGTGGGGGCAGCCGGGCGCCTTCGCCGAGCACCGGGTCGAGGCGGTGATCGAGACCGCGGCGCGCGCGATGGAGCGGCGGAACGTGGAGCTGAGCGTCGCGCTCGACTCGCGAATCCGCGAGGCGTTCGACGAGACGCGCGAGGACCGCGCGCTCTTCCTCAAGGCGCAGGCGGACGCGGCGGTCCGCGCGTGAGAGGGCGCTACGAGGCGCCGCGGCCGTTCGTGCTGGGCGGACCGCTGACCCCCGTGGTCAAGACGCTCATCATCACGAACGTGGCGGTGTGGCTGTTCCAGACGGCGGCCGGGTATCTGGCGCACGTGCGCCTGGACCGGCTGTTCGGACTGGTCCCGTACGACGTGACCCACCATCTCTTTCTCTGGCAGCTCGCCACGTACATGTTTCTCCACGGCGGCTTCTTCCACCTCGGGCTCAACATGCTCGCGCTCTGGATGTTCGGGACCGAGCTGGAATCGCTGTGGGGGTCGCGCCGCTTCACCCGTTTCTACTTCGTGACGGGGATCGGCGCCGGGATCTGCTCGGTGCTCGTGGCGTGGAATTCGTTCGTGCCGACGATCGGCGCGTCCGGCGCGATCTACGGGCTCCTGGCCGCCTACGGGATCCTGTTCCCGGAGCGGACCATCCTTCTTTACTTCGTCATCCCGATCAAGGCGAAGTACTTCGTCCTCATCCTCGGAGTGATCACCTTCTGGTCGAGCCTGAGCGCGTCCGGAAGCGGTGTGGCGCACGTGGCTCACCTGGGTGGGATGCTCTTCGGGTGGCTCTATCTGCGGGGATTCGCCGGCTCCGGCCGGGGGGGGCTCCGCATGCCGTCGTTCTCGTTCCGGGCCTGGAGCGAGCGCCGGAGGCAGGAGCGGCTGAAGAAGAAGTTCAAGGTCTACTATCGGGACACCCGCGGGGACGACCGCGAGGAGTAGGGCGCGAAGTGACGGCCTAGAGCCGCCCCGTCCTTAGTCCCGCCATCACTTCCTCCAGCGCCGCCTTCGGCGGGCGCACCTGCTCCAGGGTCAGCGACGCGAGCGGCTGATCCACCAGACCCAGCTCCCGGTCCAGCGCGGCCTCGTTCGCGTTCACGTACAGCAGCCCCGTCACGAACTTCCCCTCCTCGCGCGACCGGTGGAGCGTGGCCAGCGCCTGGAAGGCGTCGGTCGGATCGTAGTCCTCGCCCAGCTTCTTCAAGAGAACGCGCGAGCCGTCGTGCATCTTCACCTCGCGCGTTTCGCCCGGCGCGTAGTCCACCTCGATGTTCTCGTAGTGCGGCACGTAGGTCACGTCGTGGAGCGGCGCGTCGTGCTCCTTCACGGCGGCGTACGAGCGCGTCGATCCCTCGTGCGCGTTGAAGGTGACGCAGGGGGAGATCACGTCCACGACCGCGGTGCCGCGGTGGCTGAGCGCGGCCTTGAGAATGGGGCGGAGCTGTTTCGGGTCGCCGGAGAAGGAGCGCGCGACGAAGCCGCACCCCAGCTGCACCGCGATGGCGCAGAGGTCGATGGGCATCAGCTCGTTCACCGCGCCCGACTTCGCCTTGGTGCCGACGTCGGCGGTGGCCGAGAACTGACCCTTCGTCAGTCCGTAGACGCCGTTGTTCTCGATGATGTAGGCCACCGGCACGTTCCGCCGCACCAGGTGGCAGAACTGCCCCAGGCCGATCGATGCGGTGTCGCCGTCGCCCGAGAC
>JANLXD010000240.1:0-2109 GCA_031364935.1 Candidatus Eiseniibacteriota bacterium | reverse complement strand
GGCGAAGAGAGCGACGCCCAGGAGGAACGAGGCCAGGTGGGGAAGTGGAGGCAAGAGGACTCGCGCGATCCAGAAGCCGAGCGCGAGGAGCGCGGCCTTGGCGAGGCGGCCGAAGTCGTAGTGAAGCGGGAAGACGCGCTGGCTCTGCCGGTAGACCCAGACCGCCTTGGCCAGGAAGGCGAGGAACGTCGCGGCGACCGCGCCGAACATTCCGTAGCGGGGAATCAGGAGCCAGTAAAGCCCCAGGCAGACCACGCAGGTCCCCGCGAAGATCGCGCCCAGGAGCGGCGTCTTGTTGACCAGCTTGAGCCCCAGCTCGAAATAGGTTCCGAGCCCGTTCCAGACGTAGGCCGCCAGGATGAGGGGCACGAGCGCGGCGGCCGGGGCATAGGACGGAGGCGCGACCACCGCGATGACGTCGCGGATCACGAGCGACATCCCGAGCCAGGCCGCGACCAGCGCCGCCGCGAACCAGGTGAAGACGCGCGTGTAGAACGCGCCCGCGCCCGGGTCGCCGGCCACCTCGAACGACTTGGCGTTCCAGACCTGGAAGAAGGAGGCCACCACCAGCGTGTTCAGCATGATGCCGAACTTGTACGCGAGCGCGTAGATCCCGACCTGTGCGAAGCCGGCGGTGGCCTGGAGGAAAAATCGATCCGCGAAGTTGATCGCGAAAAGGGCCACCTGCACGAGCACCAGCGGATAGCCGTACGCAACCATTCTCCGGAGCAGGGGCGGATCGAAGGCCGTGCCATTCTCCCGCACCACGCGCCAGAGGAGCCACACGCCGAGCGCGGCGTTCGTGATCAGGTTCGAGATCAGGATTCCCTCGACGCCCCGGCGGAGTCCCACCAGGAAGAGCACGTTCAGGAGCGCGCCGGCGACGAACTTGGTCACCGTGATCGTGCTGTAGAGCGCTGACCGCTGACGCACGGCCAGGTAGGTCATCCCGAACTCGGCCACCATGTTGAATCCGAAGCCGACGAAGAGGATCCGGAGATAGCGCGTGAATCGCGGATCGTGGAACACGGCGCCGGCGATCCAGGGAGCGGTGCCCGTCAGGAGCCCCGAGACGATGAAGGAAACGGCGAGCACGGGGAGGAGCGCCGTCGACACGACCCTGTGGCGGTCCTCCTCGGGTCCCCCCAGGTAGTAAAATCTGTAAATTGCGTTCGCCAGGCCCAGGCCGAACAACATCCCGATCGCCATCGAAGTCAGATCTAGGTACTCGATGACTCCGTATTCGGAGGGGGTGAGGTTGTAGGTGTAGAGCGGAACGAGGAGGAGCCCGGCGATCCGGATGCCCACGTTCCCCAGCCCGTAGATGCCGGCGTGCTTGAGCACGCTCGTGAAGGACGGAGCGGTGGACGGCTCCGGAGGCGGAGCGGTTGGAGTGCTCACTGAGGCCGGAGGCGCCGCGCCGCCGCGGCCGTCACGCGCTTGACCAGGGGCCGCCACCAGGCCGCGTACGGCCGGGGATCGCGGACGTCGAATAGCGCGAAGCGCTTCGGCTCGAGGAGCTGCGCGAGCAGGCGGCGCTTCGAAACCGAGGGATCGCGCCACGACTCGAGGTAGACCCAGAGGTCGCGGTCGCCGTCCACCCACGCCACGCGGTTCCGCTGGCGCTCCGACGCGCCGAGAGAAATGCCGGTCAGATCGGAATAGACGATTGCCGGAAGGTCGACGCCGTTCACGATGAGCGTCTTCAGCCAGTAGTCCGAGCGTCCGACCGTCGCCTCGATGAAATACGGCGTGCCGTCCGGCGCCACCTTGAACTCGACGGACGCGATCCCGCGATAGTCGAGCCCGCGAAAGAGGCGGAGCCCCTCCTCGATCAGGTCGGGGCGGTCGACGCCGCGCGCGGCGCTCGAGTTTCCGAGAGTCCGGGGCACCTGGCGAATCTTCTGTCCGGCGAATGGCGCGCGGACCCGGCCGCTTTGGTCGAAATAGTAGGCGGTGAAGAAGACGCTCTCATCGCCCCCCTCGATCCACTCTTGAAGTAGAAAACGGTCGATCTCCGGGTGCGCCGCGGCCAGGCGCGCGAGCGACCCCTTGTCGCGAACGATCTCGACCTTGATCGCGGACATCGGCGTGGCCGGCTTGACCACG
>JANLXD010000226.1:0-1746 GCA_031364935.1 Candidatus Eiseniibacteriota bacterium | reverse complement strand
CGCGAGGCGGTCGAGCAGCTCGACCAGCTCCTCGTTCAGATGGCAGAGGTCCATGGGGCCATCGATGGAGAGCTTGGGGATGAAATCCTCCGGCTTCACGCGCGCGCTCACCACCGAGCAGAGCTTATCGCGGAACATCTCCAGGCACTCGGTCTTGATCGTGAGCCCCGCCGCGTAGGAGTGCCCGCCGAAACCGATAAGGCAATCGCGGCACTCTTGAAGCGCCTGGCAGACGTCGAAGCCGGGGATGCTCCGCCCGGATCCCTTCCCTTCGTCGCCGTCGTAGGCGATCAGGATCGTGGGCCGGTGGAAGCGCTCGATGAGGCGCGACGCCACGATGCCGAGGACGCCCGGATGCCAGCGGTCGGACCAGAGCACGATTGCCGGCGGCAGATCCGGACCGTACGACTGGAGCATGTGGAGCGCGTCCTCCAGGGTAGACTCGTCGATCTTCTTCCGATTGGAATTGTCCTCTTCGAGGCTCTCCGCGATGATGGCCGCCTCGCGCGGATCGGTGGAGAGGAGGAGCCGTACGCCGCTCTCCGCGTTTCCCAGCCGCCCCGCCGCGTTGATGCGCGGCGCGAGGATGTAGGCCACGTGTCCGCTCTCCACGCGCCGGGTGCGGAGCCCCGCCACCTCTTTGAGCGCGGCGATGCCGGGCTTATCGGAGTGGCAGAGGCGCTCGAGACCGATCTTGGCAAAGACCCGGTTCTCACCCACCAGAGGCACCACGTCGGCGATCGTGCCGAGGGCGACCAGGTCGAGGTGACGGAAGACGAAGTCGGGTGGGAGGAGATCCGGACGGCGCCCCGCCAGTCCCTGCACCAGCTTGAAGACCACGCCCACGCCCGCGAGCTCCTTGAAGGCGTAGGGACAGTCCTTGCGCTTCGGGTTCAGGACAGCCACGGCCGCGGGCAGCTCGCCGAGCGGCTCGTGGTGATCGGTCACGATCACGTCGATGCCCGAGGCGCGCGCGAGGGCCACTTCGTTCGTGGCGGTGATGCCGCAGTCGGCCGTGATGACCAGGCGGATGCGGCGCTTCCGCGCCACGTCCACGCCCCGCTCCGAGAAGCCGTAGCCGTCCCGAATCCGGTCAGGGATGAAATAGGAGACCTTGGCGCCCATTTTCGTGAGGGCCGTGGTCAGAAGCGACGTGGAGGTGATCCCGTCCACGTCGTAGTCGCCGTATACGAGGATCGACTCCTGCGCCGCGAGGGCCTGGAGGACCCGGTCCACCGCCCGGTCCATGTCCCGCATCGTGAACGGGTCGAGGAGCTTGTCCGTGCTGGGCAGGAGGAACGACTCGACTTGCTCGGCCGTGGTGAACCCGCGGTTGGCCAGGAGCCGCGCGAACGTGTCCGAGACCCCGAGCTGGGACGCCAACGCGGCGGCCAGCTCCGGCGCGGCCGGGTTTTTGAGCACCCACGTCTTGGGGGTGGAAGGGCGCAAAGGCCTACCTCGGAGCGGTCTGGGAACGGCTGTGGACGGGAGGATCGGACACGATTGTAACACGCCGGCGCTCAGAGGAGGTATCCCCCCGAGACGTGGAGGGCGGAGCCGGTGATGTACCCCGACTCCTCGGCCAGGAGGAAGAGGGCCGCGCGCGCGATCTCCCCCGGCGTTCCGAGGCGGCGCGCGGGGATCCGCCCGGCCGCGCCCCCCCACCCCGCGGGCCGGGACGGCGGCCCGCTCACCCCCCGGGGGAGCCGGTTCACCGTGTTGCCGGGGTCCCCCGCATCCGGGGCG
>JANLXD010000225.1:0-3631 GCA_031364935.1 Candidatus Eiseniibacteriota bacterium | reverse complement strand
CCTGGGGGGCGGGCGCGGCGGTCAGTCGGGGAGGATGGCCCCTTCGACCGGGCAAGCCTCGAGGCAGGCGTTGCAGCTCACGCAGTCTTCAGCCACCACGAGGAACCACTTCGTTCCCTTCCCGTTCTCGCCTTCCCCTGGCTTGATGCAGTCCACCGGGCAGACGTCGACGCAGGAGCTTTCGCCCTCGCAGATGTCTTTGACGATCACGTACGCCATGGTCTCTCCTGCTTCTGGGCCTTCAGCTCACCTGGAGCATGCGGTCCAGCGCGAGCTTGGCCCACGTCCGGGTCGGCTCGGGCACCCGGATCGCGTTCACGACCTCCCCCGCGACCAGGCGCTCGAGCGCCCACAACAGATTTTGCGGGGAGATCCGGTACATCGTAGCGCATATGCAGAAATCTTTCGACAGGATGGCGATCTTCTTGTCCGGCATCTGGCGCGCCAGCCGGTTCACCAGGTTGAACTCGGTGCCCACCGCCCAGCGGCTCCCCGCCGGCGCCTCGCGCAGCGTGCGGATGATCGTCTCGGTCGAGCCGACCACGTCGGCCGCGGCCGCCACCTCGCGCGGGACCTCGGGGTGGACGATGATCTTCACGCCGGGATCCTCGGCGCGGCGATCCGCCACGTGGCGAAGCTGGAACTTGGTGTGGACGGAGCAGCATCCCTTCCAGACGATCACCTTCGCGTTCCGGATGGCTTCTTCGCTCAGCCCTCCCTGCGGGCGCATCGGATCCCACACGGCGATCTGAGACTCGGGGATGCCCATCGCCGCCGCGGTGTTCCGCCCCAGGTGCTCGTCGGGGAGGAAGAAGACTTTTCCGTCCGGGCCGCGCTGGCGGAACGCCCACTCGAACACCGACCGCGCGTTGGATGAAGTGCAGACCGCGCCGCCGCGCTCCCCGCAGAACGCCTTGATGTCCGCCGTGGAGTTCATGTACGTGATGGGGGTGACGTCGGTGATGCCCAGGCGCTCGAGCGCGGCGCCCGCGTCCAGCACGTCGTCGGTGGGCGCCATGTCGGCCATGGAGCACCCCGCGTTCAGGTCGGGCAGGATCACGGTCTGGTACGGCGCGCGGAGAATATCCGCGCTCTCCGCCATGAAATGCACCCCGGCGAAAACGATGAATTCCGCCTTCGTCCGCTCGGCGCCGAGCCGGGCGAGCTTGTAGGAGTCGCCCGTCACATCGGCGTGCTCGATCACGTCGTCCCGCTGGTAGTGGTGCCCGAGGATGACGAGCCGCGAGCCCAGGGCGCGCTTCGCCTCGACGATCCGGCCGGCGAGGGCCGCATCGTCCAGCGTCAGATAGGTTTCGGGAAGCGTGTGGCGCACCATGGCTCCATTCTTGACGCTGGCTCGCCGCGGGTCAAGGAGAAGCGAAGCGCCTTGACCGGCTCGCGTAGGCATCCGAGAATAAGATGCTCCGCGCTCCCGCCCGACGCGAACAAAACGATCGAAAGGGAAACGACTTGCCGAAGGTCAACGACTTCAACATCCACGTGGCCACCGTGAACGGCTCGGGGAGCCAGACGGCGAACAACACGCTCCTTCGCGCCATCTTCCAGATGGGCATTCCGGTTTCCGGGAAGAACCTCTTCCCGTCGAACATCGCCGGACTCCCCACCTGGTTCACCATCCGGGTGAATGACAAGGGGTACGTGGCCCGCCAGAAACATAACGACGTCCTGGTGGCGCTGAATCCCGAGACGTCGGTGGTCGACATCGCGGCGATGGGCCCAGGGAGCGTGGTCGTGATGGCCGAAGGGCTCCCCGCCCCCAAGGTGCCGGACGGCGCGGTGGCGCACGTCGTCCCCTTCGACAAGATCGTGCAGCCGATCGTTCCCGACGTGAAGCTGCGGAAGCTGGTCGTGAACATGGTCTACGTCGGCGTGCTGGCCCAGCTCCTCGGCATCGAGAAGGCCGAAGTGGAGCGCGCGCTCGAAGCGCAGCTGGGACGGAAGCCGAAGGCGCTCGCGATGAACCGCACCGCGGTCGACGCCGGATTCGACTACGCTGCGGCGAACCTGCCTCCGGCACCCTTCCGCCTGGAGCGGCGCGACAAGACCGCGGGCAAGATCTTGATCGACGGAAACCAGGCGGCGGCGCTCGGCGCCATGTTCGGAGGCGTGACCTTCACTTCGTGGTACCCGATCACGCCCTCCTCCAGCCTGGCCGAGGCGCTGACCGGTTTCCTGGAGCGCTACCGCCGCGATGCGTCCGGGAAGGCGACCTACGCGATCGTGCAGGCCGAGGACGAGATCGCGGCGATCGGCATGGTGCTCGGCGCGTCGTGGGCCGGCGCGCGCGCCATGACGACCACGTCGGGACCCGGGCTCTCGCTCATGACCGAGTTCACCGGCTACGCCTACTACGCCGAGATCCCCGCGGTGATCTGGGACATCCAGCGGATCGGGCCCAGCACGGGCCTTCCCACCCGCACCTCCCAGGCGGATCTCCTGAGCGTGGCGTTCCTGTCGCACGGCGATACCAAGCACGTGATGCTCTTCCCCTCCTCGGTGGAGGAGTGCTACGACTTCGGGATGCGCGCGTTCGATCTGGCGGAGCGGCTCCAGACGCCCATCTTCGTCCTCTCGGACCTGGATATCGCGATGAACGTCTGGATGGCCGACCCGTTCCCCTATCCGGAGAAGCCGTGGGACCGGGGCAAGGTGCTCTCGGCGGCCGACCTCGAAAAGATCGGCAAATTCGAGCGCTACCGCGACGTGGACGGCGACGCCATCACGTACCGGACGCTCCCCGGCACCGACCATCCGATCGCCGCCTACTTCACGCGCGGCTCCGGACACGACGAGCAGGCCCGCTACACGGAGTCGAGCGAGGCCTACCCGCGCGTCATGGACCGGCTCAATCGAAAGTGGGAGACCGCCCGCGGCTTCGTGCCCAAGCCGATCCTCGAGGAGACGAAGAGCGCCGACTCCGGCATCCTCTGCTTCGGCTCGTCGCGCTGGGCGGTGGAGGAGGCGCGCGACCTCTTACGCGAGGATGGGATTCGCACCTCGGCCTTGCGCGTGCGGGCGTATCCGTTCACGCCGGACGTCGCCGAGTTCCTGGCGCGGCACGAGCGGGTTTATGTGGTCGAGCAAAATCGCGACGGGCAGATGGCGGCCCTGCTTCGGATGGAGTACCCCGCATATGCGACTCGCCTGCGATCGGTGCTCCATTACGACGGCCTGCCGCTCGACGCCCGCACGGTGGTCGAGGGAGTGAAGGCCGGTCAGAGGGAGGAGGTGGCGGTCCGATGAGCACGACTCCCGCCGCGACGCCGAGCGCACCGCTCCCGCCCCCCGTTGCCAGGAACCGGATCGGCCTCACGGCCGCCGACTACAAGGGCGCCAAGTCGACGCTCTGCCCGGGGTGCGGGCACGACGCCATCACCGGGAGCATCATCCAGGCGGTGTTCGAGCTGGGCGTGGAGCCGCATCGCGTCGCCAAGCTCTCGGGCATCGGCTGCTCCAGCAAGACGCCGGCTTACTTCATGGGCCGCTCCCACGCCTTCAACGCGGTGCACGGGAGGATGCCCTCCATCGCGACGGGCGTCTTCCTCGCGAACCACGACCTCACCCTGCTCGGCGTCTCGGGCGACGGCGACACCGCATCGATCGGCCTGGG
>JANLXD010000206.1:0-2474 GCA_031364935.1 Candidatus Eiseniibacteriota bacterium | reverse complement strand
GACGCCAGCGCGAGCATGGGCTACGGCTCGCGCGGGCTCACCAAGCTGGACTACGCGCGCCAGCTCGCCGCCGCGCTCGCCTATCTCATGCTCACCCAGAACGACGCCGTGGGAATGTTCGCCTTCGCGTCGGGGCGCGGCGAGCAGATCCCGGCGCGATCCACGATGGGCCATCTCCGGCCGCTGCTTCTCCTGCTCGAGAAGCTCGCTCCGGGCGGCGGCACCGACTTCGCCGCCTCGCTCCACTCGCTCGCCGAGCGGCTCACGCGGCGCGGCCTGGTCGTGATTCTCTCCGACCTGCTCGACGATCCGGATCGGATCGCCCAGGCGATCCATCATTTCCGCCACCGGAAGCACGAGGTGCTCGTTTTTCACATCCTCGATCCGTTGGAGGTCTCGTTCGACTTCGAGCGCGAGGCGGTCTACGTGGATATGGAAAGCGGTGAGCGGATCACGACGCGGCCCCAGGAGTTGCGCGGCGACTACCGCGAGCGGATTGGCGCGTGGCGCGAGCAGATGCGGCAGTTCTGCGTCGAGAAACGGGCCGATTACGTTCCGCTGACCACGGATCAGCCGTACGACCGCGCGCTGCTCGAGTACCTGTCGAAGCGCGCGCGGCTCCTGTGATCGGCCGCTGACGGTGCCGACCCTCTCTTTCCTGAACCCGGCATTTCTGTGGGCGCTTCCCGCCGCGTCGCTCCCGATCCTCATCCATCTGCTGAGCCGGCGCCGCCTTCCCGAGATCCGGTTTCCGACGACGCAGTTCTTGCGCGCGCTCGAGCCTCGCGAGATCCGCCGGCTTCGGCTGCGCGAGATCCTGCTCCTCATCCTGCGCACGCTCGCGCTCCTCGTCCTCGTCTTGGCCTTTGCCCGCCCTACCGTGACGCCGAGCGGCGCGGTCACGCACGCGGCGGCCGCGGTCGGGATCCTGCTCGACGATTCGGAAAGCATGGCCGCGCTGGACGACCACGCGAGGCCGCGCATGGAGGGGGCGGTCGCGCGCGCCCTCGCGATCACCAATGCCGCGCGCCCGGGGGACGAGCTGTACCTGGCGCGCGCCACGCGGCCCGGCGAGGCCGAGTCGGGTCGCGCGCGCGACCGCGTGCGGCTCAAGCGGACGATCGAGGGGGTCGAGGCGCAGCCGCTTCCGGCGCTGCTCCAGGGCTCGCTCCATCCGCTCCGGCTGGCCCTCCAGCGAAGCGCGCTTCCCGCGCGCGAGCTTTATCTGGTGAGCGACCTTCAGCGCGCGAGCCTCACGCCCCAGGCGCGGCGCGAGTTGATCGAAGCCGCGCAGAGCGGCATCCGCGTGATCCTTCTCCCCGTCACCGAGGGGCGCACGCCGAATCACGCCTTCCTGGCGGTGGATCCGGTGATCCGCCCCGGGCCCGAAGGGCGGGGGCTCGAGATGCGCGCCCGCCTGGGCAACTACGCGGACGGCCCGAGCGACCGCCTCGCGCTCCGCGTGCGGCACGGGGACGCCCTGATCGGAGGGGGGGACTTGAACCTCCGCGCGGGGGAGACGCGCTGGGTCTCGATGCCTCTGGAATCGGGGGTCGCCGGGCAAGGAGCGATCCCGGTGATCGCCGAGTCGGACGCCGACGCGCTCCCGACCGACGACCGCTGGTACGCGGTGCTGGGCGCGCCCCGTCATCTCCGCGTGCTCCGGATCGCCGAGC
Source organism: Candidatus Eiseniibacteriota bacterium (assembly GCA_031364935.1). GTDB lineage: Bacteria > Eisenbacteria > RBG-16-71-46 > SZUA-252 > SZUA-252 > DASQJL01. The sequence continues at coordinate 798 of JANLXD010000206.1, read as the reverse complement.
CGCGGGCCGGCGCGCCGCCGCCGCGCTACGCGGCGCTCGCGCTCGATCCCGGGGGGAATGGGGCCTCCGGGTTCGCCGTCGAGACGACCGGGCCGAACGCCCTTCTCGAGCTGACCCGCGCCCGCGCGGACGTGGTGCTGCTGGACGACGTGGCCTCCCTCTCCGCCGATGCCGAGGCGCGCCTCAAGCGCTACGTGCGCGAGGGGGGAGGGCTGGTCGTGGCGCTGGGGCCGCACGCCGATCCCGACTACTACACGCGCCGTCTCTTTCCGGGGCTCGTCGATCTGACGCTCGCTCAGCCGGAGCGCGCGGCCGAGGGCTCGACCTTCGAGCTTCGCGCGCGGCTTCCGGGACATCCCGTGCTCGAGGGACTCACGCTGGGCGTGGGCTCTTCCTTGAGCCAGGCGCGACTCTCGGGAATCATGAGGGGGCGGGTCGCTTCCCAGCGTGCGCAGGTGGTCGTGCAGACGACCGGCGGCCTTCCGCTCGTCGTGGCCGCGCCCTCCGTCGCGGTTTTCCTCTCCTCGCTCTCGGACGACTGGGGCGACCTTCCCTATTCCGGAGCGTTCGTGCCGCTGGTCCGCGGGCTGGTCGCCCACGCGGCCCGCGCTCCGGCCGGCGGCGCGGGCACCGAGCCCCGCGTGGGGGAGCGCCCGTTCGCCCGGCTCGCCGCGGCGCCATCGGGCGCGGTCGTCGCGCGCGGCCCCGGCGGATACACCTCGCCCGCCGCGGTCGAGAACGAGGGCGCCGGTTTCCGCGCGGTGGCCGACGCTCCGGCCGGAGTCCCGCTGCTCGGGC
>JANLXD010000197.1:0-3765 GCA_031364935.1 Candidatus Eiseniibacteriota bacterium | reverse complement strand
TGAGGCAGGTAGTGCTCGCGGATCGCGCGCACCACCTCGGGCGGCTCTCCGGCCGCGGCCGCGTACTCCGCCCCGATCACGCCCTGCAACGCCGCGAACTCCTTCCCCGATCGGATCATCTCGGACGCGAGGTCGGCCTTGGACAGGAGGGCCGCCCGCGATGCGGAGCGCCGGACGGCCGGAGCGAGCGCGCGGGCCAGCTCCTCCACGAGCTGAACGATCCGCTGGGTCCGGTCGTGGAGGGTGCCCAGCTTCTCGTGCCAGACGATCCCCGTGAGCGAGGCCACCTTGGCCTCGAGCCCGATCTTGAGATCGTTCTCCCAGTAGAAGCGCGCGTCCTCCAGGCGGGCGCGCAGGACCGCCTGCGTGCCGCGGCGGATCTCGTCGTGCCCCTCGCCGCGCCCGCTCCGGATCATCACGAAGTTCGGGAGGAGCGAGCCGTCCTTGGCCTCGAGCGCGAAGTAGCGCTGGTGCGCCCTCATGGCGGTGACCACGACGGGGCGCGGCAGCTCGAGGTAGCGCGGATCGAACGAGCCCACCACCGGCTCGGGCCATTCGACCAGGTGTACGACCTCGTCGAGGAGCTCGGGATCGGGCACCGGCGCGCCTCCGACCGTGATGGCGGCGCGGGTCAGGCTCTCGTCAATCGCGGCCCGGCGCTCGTCGGGGAGCGCCATGACGGTCTTGTCTCGCAGAAGGTCGACATAGGCTTCGGGCGAGGGAACGTCCGCCCACCCGGGCGCGTGGATGCGGTGGCCGCGAGTCCGCTTCCCCGCCTGGACGCCGAACGCCTCGACCGGCAGCACCTTCGACCCGCGGAGGGCGACGATCCACCGCACCGGCCGCGCGAACCGCTCCGGACCGCTCCAGTGCATGGTCTTCGGGAAGTGGAGGCCGTGGATCCAGTCCCCCATCAACGCGGGCAACACGTCGGCCGCCGGACGCCCGCTCTCGAGCGTCCGGGCGTAGAGCACCTCCCCCTTTGGACCGGGCCGCCGCTCCAGCGCCTCGACCGGCTTCCCCACCTTCTTCGCGAATCCCTGAGCCGCCGGTGTCGCCTTGCCCGCGGCGTCGAAGGCGACCGCGACCGGAGGGCCGAAGACCTCGAGGGCTCGATCCTCCTGCCTGTCGGCGACGCCTTCCACCAGGAGCGCGAGACGACGCGGGGTGCCCAGCGTGCGCGCGGAGCTGAAGGCGAGCCTGGCGTTGGCGAGACCGGCTTCGGCGGATTGTTGAAGCTCGGCCAATGCCGGCGTGATGAAGGAGGCCGGAAGCTCCTCGCAGCCGATCTCGAGGAGAAGCGATTCAGGCACGGCTGGCCTTGGCGAGCGGCTTCTCCGGCGTGGGCGTGGCCGCGGGCGGTGTCTCGGACGGAGGAGCGCCCTGACCGCGCAGGAGTGGGTGGCCCAGCTCTTCCCGCTGGCGCAGGTAGGCGCCAGCCGCCAGGCGCGCCATCTTTCGCACGCGGCCGATGATCCCCACGCGCTCGGTCACGCTGATCGCGCCCCGCGCTTCGAGGAGATTGAACACGTGGGAGCACTTGACGACATAGTCGTAGCCGGGGAAAACGAGCCCGTCTTTCAAGAGCCGGGTGGCCTCGCGCTCGAACTTCTCGAACAGATCAAAGAGGAGCGCCGGGTCCGACTTCTCGAAGTTGAACCGGCACCACTCCACCTCGGCTTCGAGGAAGAGATCGTCCCAGCGGTGCTCCCGGGACCACTGGAGGTCCATGATCCGCTCGACCCCCTGCAGATAGCAGGCGATCCGCTCGATGCCGTAGGTGATCTCCGCCGTGATCGGCTCGAGGTCATAACCGCCGGCCTGCTGGAAGTAGGTGAATTGGGTGATCTCCTGGCCGTCCAGCCACACCTCCCAGCCCAATCCCCACGCGCCCAGGGTGGGCGATTCCCAGTCGTCCTCCACGAAGCGGACGTCGTGGCGAGCGAGATCGATTCCAATGTGGCGGAGGCTCTCGAGGTACACGTCCAGCACGTCGTCCGGCGCGGGCTTCAACACCACCTGGTACTGATAGAAATTCTGGAGCCGGTTCGGATTTTTTCCGTAGCGGCCGTCTTTGGGGCGCCGCGACGGCTCGACGTACGCGGCCTTCCACGGCTCGGGCCCGAGCACGCGAAAGAAGGTGGCCGGGTTGAACGTCCCCGCGCCCACCTCGCCGCTGTAGGGCTGGAGCAGCGTGCACCCCTGGTCCGACCAGAACTGCTCGAGGCGGAGGAGGATCTCCTGGAACGTCCGCGGCTTGGTGCCGTCGGTGGGCGGCCTCGTCGTCACGTCGTTTCCCCCGCGTAGCGCGTCAACGCCTCGCCGACGCGCTGCGCCTTGAGCCCCTCGAATCGCTCCAGATGTGAGCTCAGGAAGCGCTCGATGGCGCGCGTGACCTCGACTCCGGGGTAGCGCTCCATGGCCCAGCCGGCGAGCGACTGGAGCGGGTGCTCCGCCAGCGCCAAGAGGGTCCTCCGGGCGCGCTCGGAGATGCGGAACGAGCCGCCGTCGCCCCCGCACGGATCGCCGCACAGAAGGCCCCCCTTGTGCGGATGGAAGAGCCCACCCTGCCCGAGCGGGGCGCGGCACTCGAGGCACGACGTCAGCTCGGGCGCGTAGCCGAGACGGCGGCATGCCTGGATCTCGAAGGCGCGGAGCATCGGCTCGAGCGCGGCGGCGGGAGCGGCGCTCATCGCATCGAGGGTGTCGGTCGCGAGGTCGATCAGCTCGGCGTCCCCCGCCTCGCCGTAGGCGGCGCGCTCCAGGAACTCGAGCACGGCGCCCGCGCGCGCGAAGCGGTCCGGATCCTCCCAGAGCGCCGGCCAGTAGGCGACGATGTCGGCCTTGCTGAGGAGCTGGAGGTCGCGCGTGAGCTTTCGGTAGACGACGGCCGCGATCGAGACGCCGGGCTCGAGAGCCGCGCCGAAGCGGCTCTTGGGCCCTCTCGCCCCCTTGGCGACGCAGCGGAGGAGGCCATAGTCGCGGGTGAACAGCGTCACGATCAGGCTGGTCTCACCGAGACGGTGCGAGCGGACCACCAAGGCGTCGGTCTGGACGATCGCCACGGGAGCTCTACTTATCCAGGCCCGGGAGGACGCGGACGCTCTCTCCCGAGGGGATCGCGTCGGGCGACACGACGGCGCCGGCCGACACGACCAGCTTGATCGCCTGGTCCACGCGCAGCGTGGTGGGGATCACCTGCTCTTCGGGATAGTAGAGGAGCGGCCCCGTCGTCGGGTTGGGCGGCGTCGGAAGAAAGATACCCCGGAGCGGCCTCCCCGCGGCGTCCGAGAGCGCGAGCGGCGGGTTCGACGTGGCCAGCCCGATCGAATAGACGCCCGGATACGGAAACGGAACCAGCACGACCTGATTGAACGCCGCGCTCCGGTCCCCGAGAACGGCGGTGCCGATGTCCTTGACCGTCGAGTAGAGGCCGCGCAGAAGCGGAATCCGGAGGAGCATCGAGTCGATGAACTTCCCCAGCCTGCGGCCGAGAAAATTCTCGGCTAAGGCCCCCGTCGCCACAATGAGGACCACCACCGTGAGAAATCCCAGCCCCGGCACCCCGCCCGGCCGGATATACCCGCCGCGAAGCGTCGTCCCCAGCATGTGATCCACCCAGGTGAACAGCTTCCAGATGATGTACCCGGTAATCGCGATCGGGGAAAGGACCAGAAGTCCGGTGAGGAAATGGGTTCGAAGGCGGGCAAGCATAGGGGCCGAAGATAACATAGGCGGTCCGGATAGCAGCCTGGCGCTCTAAAG
>JANLXD010000012.1:0-2051 GCA_031364935.1 Candidatus Eiseniibacteriota bacterium | reverse complement strand
CTGCGTCATGGGGGACGGGGAGCAGCAGGAGGGGCAGATCTGGGAGGCGGCCATGTTCGCCGCGCACTACAAGCTCGACAACCTCTGCGCCATGATCGACTACAACCGGAAGCAGATCGACGGGGACGTGCAGGACGTGATGGGGATCGCTCCCCTGGCCGAGAAGTGGCGCGCCTTCAACTGGCACGTGGTGACGTGCGATGGCCACGACATCCCCTCCGTGATGGCGGCCTTCGACGAGGCGCGGCGGACCAAGGGGAAGCCGACGGTGATCCTGGCCAAGACGATCATGGGAAAGGGCGTCTCGTACATGGAAGACGACTACCGGTGGCACGGCGTCCCGCCCAGCGCGGAGCAGGCCGAGAAGGCGCTCGCCGAGCTGGGCACGTCGCTCGAAGCCTGGACGAAGCGTCTCGAGACCCACACGGCGCCGGCTGTCGCGCCCTCCGCGAACGGGGCGAGCGGGGCGAGCAGGGGCAGGTCATGAGCGGCACCGCCCCCGCAGCGGCGCGCCCCGCCGCGCCTCCCACGCTCGCCAAGCCCGAGATGAAGCGCACGCGCGAGGGCTTCGGCCACGGCCTGGTGGACCTGGGCGAACGCGATCCGCGCATCGTGGTGCTCGTCGGGGACCTGACCGGCTCCACCAACGTGAACTTTTTCGCCGAGAAGTTCCCCGATCGCTTCATCCAGGTCGGGATCGCCGAGCAGAACATGATGTGCGTGGCGGCGGGACTCGCGGCGGTGGGGAAGATCCCCTATCTCGCGACCTACGGCGCCTTCGCCTCCTGCCGGAGCGCGGACCAGATGCGCGTGACCGTGGCCTACAGCGACCTGCCGGTGAAGATCGGCGGAGCGCACGGCGGCATCAGCGTGGGACCCGACGGCGCGACGCACCAGGCGATGGAAGAGATCGCGATCGTCCGCTCCATTCCCAACATGCGGATGGTGGTCCCTTGCGACTACTGGGAGACGCGCAAAGCGACCGTCGCGTCCGCGGCGGACCCGCATCCCTACTACATCCGCTTCGGGCGTGAGCCCGTGCCGGTGGTGACGGATGCCGACACGCCCTTCACGATCGGCCGCGCGAACGTCGCGCGCGAGGGCAACGATCTCGCGATCATCGCCTGCGGCGTCATGGTGTACGAAGCCCTCGTTGCGGCGTCCGAGCTCGCGGCGCGGGGGATCGAATGCCGCGTCGTCAACATGCACACGCTGAAGCCCCTGGACCACGCCGCCATCGAGCGCGCGGCGCAGGAGTGCGGCGCCATCGTAACGGCCGAGGAGCACCAGATTCACGGCGGGCTCGGCGGCGCGGTGGCCGAAGTGGTTGTGGCCACGCACCCGGTGCCGATGGAGCTGGTCGCCGTGCGCGACCGCTTCGGTCGCTCGGGCAAGCAGGACGAGCTGATGGCCGCCTTCGGGATCAAAGCGCCCGATGTGATCCAGGCCGCCGAGCGCGTTCTCGCCCGCAAACGCGCGCGGTGAGGCTTCGGTCCCGGGTCGTGATCGCCATCGCGGCGGTCCCGGCCGGCGCGGCATTCCTTCTCGTCCTCGTCACTTCCGTCGCGCTCCTTGCCGCTCCCTCCGCCTTCCTCGTCGGTTCGTCCTTGGCCGCCTCCGCCTCGCCCGATAGCACCGCGGCACGTCCCGGCGCACCCGACTGGCTTTCTCCCGCGACCGGCCGAGGCTCCGCCGAGACGGGCCCCTTCTTCGCCGTCCTCGCGTTCGATTCGGCGACCGCCTCCTGGGGCGTGGCCTGCGCGGGAGCGGAGATCGCGTGCGGCGCGCGCATCCCCGCCGCGGCGGCCGGGGCGGGTGCGATCGCGTCCCTGGGTCCCGGCACTTCGGTGCTCCGGGCCGTGCTCGTCTCGCTCGCGTCGGGGATCAGCGCTGACTCCGCGGTCGCTCTCTTGCGCGCCGCTCCGGAGGACCCGGCCGCGCGGCAGTCCGTCGTGATCGCCGCGGACGGACACGCCGCCGCCTACTCGGGCGCCCGGCTCCCCGGTTTTTCGGGCGCGCGGACGGGCTCGGCGTTCGGCTGCGCGGGCTTC
>JANLXD010000142.1:0-1753 GCA_031364935.1 Candidatus Eiseniibacteriota bacterium | reverse complement strand
CCAGTCGCAGGTCGCGATCGGATCCGGCGGCATCCTCGGCAAGGGGTTCCTGGAGGGCACACAGAAGAAACTGGCCTTCCTCCCGGCGCAGCACACGGACTTCATCTTCGCCGTCGTGGGCGAGGAGCTGGGCTTCATCGGCGTCAGCGTCGCGCTCACGTTGTTCCTCGCGCTCTTCCTCCGCGCGGTGCGCGTGGCCGGCCGAGCCAACGACTCCTTCAGCAGCCTCGTCGCCTTTGGCCTCGCCGCGAGCTGGTTCGTGCACGTCGGCGAGAATGTAGGAATGACGCTCAACCTCGCGCCGATCACCGGCATCCCGCTCCCCTTCTTCAGTTACGGCGGCTCCTTCATGCTGGCCAGCTGGCTCGCGATCGGCATGCTGCTCCGGATTTCCGGCGAAGGGCGCGGGCGGGCGGACAGCCTGGCCATTTGAGGTGCTTCGGGCTGGCTTCCATGACCAAGGTTCAACCGGATGCTTCGGATGAAACGGATCTGAGGTCAAGAGCAACTGCATAGAGAGAGATATTTGTCGAACTCTCTACTTGTGTATTTTTCTCTGTTGCACTTGACCTTTCATCCGTTCAATCCGAAGCATCCGGTCGACCCTTGGACATAGGTGTCTGTCCCGGCGCTGCCGTTCAATTCGAAGCATCCGGTCGAACCCTGGACATAGGTGCCAGTTCCCACGGGCCGCACCTGCCTGAGTCCCTTGCCCCACCCCTCGACCGCTCCCAAATTGCGAAATGGCCTGGTTTCGCAAAGAGAAGAAGCCGCGGCAGCGGGTTCGCGAGAAGCTCGAGATCCCGCCCGACGCGTGGGAGAAGTGCGAGGCGTGCGGACACACGGATTTGCGGGAGAAGTTCATCCGCAACCTCAACGTGTGCCCGGCGTGCGACTTCCATCGTCGCATCCGGGCCATCGAGTACGCGAACATCCTGCTCGATGACGGGTCGCTCGAGGAGACCGAGGTGGACATGAAGTCCATCGATCCCCTCAGCTTTCCGGAGTATCCCGCCCGCCTCAAGAAGGCGCTCACGAACGTCGGTGACGGGGACGCGATCCTCACCTGCACGGGCTTGCTGGGCGAGATGCCGGTGAACCTCGGTGTCATGGACTTCGCGTTCATGGGCGGATCGATGGGCTCCGTGGTCGGCGAAAAGATCGCGCGACTGGGCCAGCGCTCCCTCGAGCGGAAGTATCCCCTCGTGATCATCTCGGCGTCGGGCGGCGCGCGCATGCAGGAAGGCGTGCTCTCGCTGATGCAGATGGCCAAGGCCGCGGCGATGCTGTCCCAGCTCGCCGAGCGACGGATTCCCTATGTCTCCATCCTGACCAACCCGACCACCGGTGGCGTGAGTGCGAGCTACGCCATGCTCGGAGACGCGATCCTCGCCGAGCCGGGTGCCGTGATCGGGTTTGCGGGGCCGCGCGTCATCAAGCAGACGATCGGCCAGGACCTGCCCGAAGGCTTCCAGACGGCCGAGTTCCTGCTCGACCACGGGATCGTGGACAGCGTGTCGCACCGGCGCGACCTGAAGAAGACCGTCGGCCAGCTGCTGCGGCACATGAGCGGGAAGCCGGCGGCGACGGGGTGGGCAACGTCCTGACCACCTACCGCGAAGCGCTCGACGCCCTCTTCGCGCGCACGACCGGACAATGGAAGCTTGGCCTCGAGGGGATGGAGGCGCTTATGCATTCGCTCGGCGACCCGCACCTCCGGTTGCGAACCTTCCACGTTGGCGGCTCGAAGGGC
>JANLXD010000008.1:0-4557 GCA_031364935.1 Candidatus Eiseniibacteriota bacterium | reverse complement strand
GGGCTGGTCGCATTCGGATTCCTGGGCATGGGGCCGGTGACCATCGCGGTGGATTCCTACGGCCCGGTTACGGACAACGCGCAGTCGGTCTACGAGCTGTCGATGATCGAGACCCTTCCCGGCATCCAGTCGGAGCTGCGTTCGCAGTACGGCTTCGACGCGAACTTCGCCACGGCCAAGCACAATCTCGAGGAGAACGACGGGGCGGGGAACACGTTCAAGGCAACCGCGAAGCCGGTGCTGATCGGGACCGCCGTGGTCGGAGCGACGACGATGATCTTCTCCATCATCGTGGCGCTCACCGAGGGGCTGAAGCCCGAGTACGTCACGAAGCTCTCGCTGCTCCATGCGCCATTCCTACTTGGACTCATCGCGGGCGGCGCCATGATCTACTGGTTCACGGGGGCCTCCACCCAGGCCGTGACCGCGGGCGCCTATCGCGCGGTCGAGTTCATCAAGCGGAACATCAAGCTGGAGGGAACGACCCGGGCCTCGGTGGCCGATTCCAAGAAGGTCGTCGAGATCTGCACCCAGTACGCGCAGAAGGGGATGTTCAACATCTTCCTCGCGGTCTTCTTCGGAACCCTGGCCTTCGCCTTCGTCGAGCCGTTCTTCTTCATTGGCTACCTCATCTCCATCGCGCTCTTCGGTCTCTTCCAGGCCATCTTCATGGCCAACGCGGGCGGCGCCTGGGACAACGCGAAGAAGGTCGTCGAGGTGGAGCTCAAAGAAAAGGGAACCCCGCTCCACGACGCGACGGTCGTGGGGGACACGGTGGGCGATCCGTTCAAGGACACGTCCTCGGTCGCCATGAACCCGGTGATCAAGTTCACGACGCTCTTTGGCCTCTTGGCGGTGGAGCTGGCCGTGTCGCTCGCTCGGCAGAATGGGTCGGGCATGACCACCCTCCTGGCCGCGCTCTTCTTCGCCGTCTCGATGACGTTCGTCTGGCGATCGTTCTATCGGATGCGGATCACGGCGGAAGTGAAGTAGGCGGGGATCAACGGGTAGCTACAGAAGGGCTGGCGAACACCAGCTCCAGCTCGTCCGTGGGGATGCCGCGCCTCCGAGTGAGATGACGGCGAGGTGAGACGGGACTAGAATCCCCCCGAGCCCCTACCCGAGACGCGAGGGCTCAGGAAGGATTTGACCATGGCCACGAGAACGATCCGCTGCACCCACCTCGATCAGATCCGAGAGGTCGAGCCGCGCACGCCCCAGGGCTGCGAGGAATGCCTGAAGACCGGTAGCCGGTGGGTCCACCTGCGGCTTTGCCTGACGTGCGGCCACGTCGGATGCTGCGATTCGTCCCCGAACAAGCACGCGAGCCGCCACGCTCATGACATCCATCACCCCATCGTCCGTTCCTTCGAGCCCGGTGAGAACTGGCGCTGGTGCTACGTGGACCAGACGGAGGTCTAGCCCCGGGGCTGCGGCGTAGCCCCGTCGATCTACGAATGAAGTAGCGGCCCCCGCCGATCCCGCCTAAAATCCTTCGTTCCATGCTCAAAACCTCACCGTTTCACCCCCGCACGGCGCCGCTTGTCCGCGCGCAGACGTGGCGACGCTGGGCCGGATACCAGATGGCCAGCGCCTACGATCCGCATCCAGACCGCGAGTACGCGGCCATCCGGAACGCGGCGGCCATGATCGACGTCTCGCCCCTCTACAAGTACCGGATCACCGGGCCGGACGCGATGCGCCTCCTGGACCGGACGATCACGCGCGACATGACCAAGCTGAAGACGGGGCAGGTCTATTACACGCCGTGGTGCGACGCCGAGGGGAAGGTGATCGACGACGGCACGGTGACGCGGCTGTCGGAGAGCGCCTACCGGATGACCAGCGCCGATTCTTCGCTCCGCTGGCTTCACCTGAACTCGGTGGGCTTGAAAGTCGAGGTCGAGGACATCTCCGAGCGCATGGCGGCGCTCTCGCTCCAGGGGCCGCTCTCGCGCGCCGTCCTGTCGCGCGCCACCGGCGTCGACCTCACCCCGCTCAAGTACTTCCGGATGATGGAGGCCACGGTGCGCGGCATTCCGGTGGCCATCTCGCGCACCGGCTACACCGGGGACCTTGGCTACGAGATCTGGGTCGGCGCGGATCAGGCCGTCGGGCTGTGGGACGCGCTGATCGAGGAGGGGAAGCCGTACGGCGTCACGCCCGCCGGCGTGTGGGCGCTCGACATCGCCCGCATCGAGGCGGGGCTGATCATGATGGACGTGGACTATTTCTCCTCGCACCACGCCCTCATCGAGGCCCGGAAGTCCTCCCCCTACGAGATCAACCTCGGCTGGGCGGTGAGCCCGGAAAAGGGCCCGTACAACGGCCACCGCGCACTCGCGGCCGAGCGGCGGCGGACTCCGGCGTGGGCGTTCGTGGGCCTGGAGGTGAGCTGGGAGTCGTTCGAGCGCCTCTTCGCCGCGCACGGGCTGCCGCCCCAGATCTCGAACGTGGCCTGGCGCGCGAGCGCGCCCGTCTATCGGGAAGGCCGCCAGGTGGGCTACGCGACCAGCGGCTGCTGGTCGCCGCTCTTGAAAAAGTCGCTCGCCCTGGCCCATCTCCGTGCGCCCCACTTCCAGCCCGGCACCGCGGTGAAGATGGAGGTCACGGTCGAGCACCGCCGCGAGCAGGCCGACGCGGTGGTGCGGAAGCTCCCTTTCTTCGACCCGGAGCGGAAGAAAGCATGAGCCGCCGCTACGACGCGATCATCATCGGAGGCGGCCACAACGGTCTCGTGGCAGCGGCCTATCTCGCGCGCGCGGGGCGGAAGACCCTGGTGCTGGAGCGTCGCCCGATGATCGGCGGCGCCGCGGTCACCGAAGAAGTGTTTCCCGGGTTCAAGTTCTCGGTCTTCTCCTACGTGGTCAGCCTGCTCCGCCCCGAGATCATCCGCGATCTCGACCTCCCGCGGCACGGACTCCAGATCCTGCCGCTCGAGAGCACTGTCACGCCGCTCGAGAACGGCGACTACCTGGCCTCGTGGTCCGACCCCGACGAGACGCGCCGGGAGCTGTGCCGCCACTCGCCGCGGGACGCCGACGCCTCGGTGGTGTTCGGCCGGCTGATGCACCACATGGCGATGGCGGTGCGGCCGATCCTGGGCATGGTGCCGCCCGATCCGGCGTCGCTCTCGCCGCGGGACCTGGCGGGGCTCTTGAAGCTGGGCGGGCACTTCCGCTCGCTGGGCCCCGAGCGCTTCCACGCGCTCCACAAGCTGATGACCATGAGCAGCGCCGACTACCTGGACGAGTGGTTCGAGTTCGACGCGCTCAAGGCCACCCGGTCGGCCAGCGGCATCATCGGCACGTTCCTGGGACCGCGGTCGCCCGGGTCCGCCTACGTGCTCCTCCACCACTACATGGGGGAGATTGACGGCGCCTTCCGCGCGTGGGGCTTCCAGAAGGGCGGCACCGGAGCCATCAGCGACTCCATCGCCAACGCGGCGCGCGCGCACGGCGCCGAGATCCGGACGGGGGCAGGCGTGGAGCGCGTGTTGGTGAGCGGCGGGCGCGCGACCGGCGTGGCGCTCTCGAGCGGGGAGGAGATCGCGGCCAACCTGGTCGTCTCGGGCCTGGACCCGCGCCTCACCTTCACGCGCTTGGTGGACCCCAAGGAACTGCCCGAGCCGCTCGTCGAGGGGATCCGCCGCTACAAGTTCCGCGGCAGCTCGGGCAAGGTGAACCTGGCCCTCTCGGGGCTCCCGAATTTTACCTGCATGCCCGGTGAGGGACCGCATCTGCGCGGCGCCATGTCGATCAGTCCCAGCATCGAATATCTCGAGCGAGCCTACGACGACGCCAAGTACGGGGAATTCTCGCGCCACCCCTACATGGACATCGTGATCCCCTCAATGATCGATCCGGGGATGGCGCCGCCCGGGAAGCATGTGATGAGCATCTTCGTCCAGTACGCGCCCTATTCGTTGAACGGCGGATGGACGGACGCAAAGCGCGAAGCGTTCGGGGACGCCGTGGTGAAGACGCTCGCCCGCTACGCGCCCAACATCGAGTCGCTCATCCTGCATCGGCAGGTGCTCACGCCCGACGACATCGAGCGCATCACCGGGCTCACGGAGGGGAACATCTTCCAGGGCGAGCTTGCCCTGCAGCAGCTCTTCTTCCTGCGCCCCGTGCCGGAGTGGGCGAAGTATCGGACGCCGATCCGCGGCTACTGGCAGTGCGGCGCGGGGACGCACCCGGGGGGTGGCATCATGGGCGCTTCGGGGCGCCTGGCCGCGCTGGAGATGCTCCGGGGGGCCGCGTGAGCCGGTCGTCGGGCTACGACGCGGCCGTGATCGGCGGCGGCGCGAACGGCCTCGTGGCCGCGGCCACGCTCGGAAAGGCCGGACAGCGCACGCTCCTGCTCGAGCGCGAGGCGGCCCTGGGAGGGCAGGGGCGCGTGGTCGAGTTCGCCCCGGGCTTCCACGCGGCGCCGCTGGGGTTGGATCCGGGGTGGCTGCCGGCTCCCATCGCCCGCTCGCTTGGATTGGGCGGCCCGGGCGGGTTGGAGCGCTCCGCGGCCGACACGCCGCTCACCGTGGCGGTGGAGCGCGGA
>JANLXD010000072.1:0-6393 GCA_031364935.1 Candidatus Eiseniibacteriota bacterium | reverse complement strand
ATTAGGAAGGACGGGTCGCGGACGCAAGCACGGCGCGCGGGGGCGAAGAGGTCGCCGGCAGTGGTCCCGGCGCGGCCGCCGGCGCGTTTCTGCATGCGGTGCGGCACGCGGATGCGCCGCATGCGGGAACACGGGGTGATGCGCCCGACGTGCCCCAAGTGCGGATTCATCGCCTATCGGAATCCGGCGCCCGCGTGCGGCGTGCTCCTCATGCGCCAGGGCCGGGTGCTGATGGCCCGCCGCGCGCACGAGCCGCGACGCGACGCCTGGGGCATCCCGGCGGGCTTCATGGAGTACGGGGAGCATCCCGAGACGACCGCCGTGCGGGAGGTGCGCGAGGAGACGGGACTCAAGGTCAGACTCACCGAGCTCTTCGGCGTGTATGCGGGACGCGACGATCCGCGCACGCGCGCGGTGCTGGTCCTGTACCGCGGCAAGGAAACGGGCGGAGCGCTTCAGGCGGGGGACGACGCGAGCGAAGTCGCGTTCTTCTCGCTGAACCGCCTGCCGCGACCGCTCGCGTTCAAGGCGCATCGCGAGGCGCTGGGCGACCTCCGACGGGCCGAGGCCGCGGCGAAGAGAGGCGCGGGCGCGAAGAGAGCGAAGAAGCGAAACCCGAAGCGAAAGGCGACATGAGCGTACGAGTTCTCCATCTGGCCGACCTTCACCTGGGCGCTTCGTTTTCCTCCTTGGGCGACCGGGCCGAGGAGCGGACCCGCGACCTCCTCGGGGCGTTTCAGCGCGCCGTGGATTTCGCGGTCTCGCCGGAGAAGCCGGTGGACATGGTCGCGATCGCCGGCGATCTCTTCGACACGCACGACCCCGCGGACGGAATCGCCTTCGAGGTGGAATCGGCGCTGGAGCGGATGACGCGAGCGGGCCTTCCGGTTCTCCTCTCCCCGGGCACGCACGACGCGTGCGGCTACCGCCGCTCGGTCTACCGGCGGCTCCGGCTCCCCGAGGGAGCGCATCTCTTCCTCGCGCCCACGCTCGCGCCGGGTCCGCGCCACACCATCCGCGGCGAGACGGTGCAGACCTACGGCGTTTCCTTCGAGGCGGCTGCCTGCGCGCGCCCGCTGGGCGAGTTCCGCCGGAGCAGCAACGCGGACTTCCACCTGGCCGTGGTCCACGCGGCGCTTCAAGACTCCCCCACGTGGAAGATCCGGGCGCAGGACATGCCGATCACGCGCGCCGAGATCGGCGCCTCGGGGCTCCACTATCTGGCGCTGGGGCATTTCCACAATTTCGCCGAGGTGCGCGAGGGCTCCACGCTCGCCGTCTATCCGGGCACGCTCGAAGGGCGCAAATTCGGGGAGAACGGAGCCCGATATCTCGTGGTCGCCACGCTGAGTCGCGAGGGCACCACGCTGGAGCGGACCCCGTGGAACGCGCGCACGGTGACCGAGGCGGTCGTCGATTTTCAGATCGCCGAGATCCGGGAAGAGCGCCAATTGGAGGAGCGGATCGCCGCGTTTTCGGGCGATCGGGAAATTGTGCGGGTTCGTATGGAGGGCCCGGCCGAGTTTGTCTTCGACCCGGAGCGCCTGCGGACCCGCCTTCAACCCCGCTTCTTCCACCTGGAGCTGGACGACCGGACCTACCTCGTCAACGCCAAGCTGCTCGACCGCTATCGCGAGGAGGCCACCGTGCGCGGCGTCTTCGTGAGGCGGATGCTGGAGCGCGTCGAGAAGGCTTCGTCGCAGGACGCCAAGGAAACCGCCACCCTCGCCCTCCGGATGGGACTCGCCGAGTTCCAGAATCCACGCCATGCGCCTTGAGCGGGTCACGGTTCAGGGTTACGGCCCCCTCGCCGACTTCGACGCGGTCCTCGAGCCGAAGCGGCTGAATCTCCTCATCGGTCCGAACGAGGCGGGAAAGTCCACCTTCGCCACCGCGATCGTGTCCACGCTGTTCGGTGTGGCCTCGCTCGAGGCCGAAGAGATGGCGCGCCCGTGGAGCGGCGGGCCGCACGCCGCCACGATCGTCTTCGCGGCCGGCACGGGCCGCTACCGGCTCAGGAGGAACTTCCGGACCCAGGAAGTGCACGTGGAGCAGCTCGGCACCAGCGGCGACGACGGGGCCAGCACCATCTTCCAGGCGTCGACCAACCCGAGAGGGAAAAGCCCCGAGCTTTCCCAGTACGAGGAATTGCTCCGCGGCTGGATCGGCTACACCGACCCGCGGCTCTTCCGCGAGTCTTCCTTCGTCCACGAGAGCGCGCTCGAGACGCACGTGTCTCCCGAGCTGCGCCACATCGTCTCCGGCGCGGTCGAGGCGGACTATCAGCAGATCCAGGACGCGCTCCTGGATCGTCTGGACCTGCTGACCCGCGAGCACCCCTACGACCCGCAGAAGCGGAAGCGCAACAATCGCTCCATCGAGTCGCGCGAGGAGCGCCTGGAGCAGCTCCGCGCGCGCCGCACGCGCTCGGAGAGCGTCCTCACCGAGGTCAAGTCGCGCACCAAGGAGCGCGAGGAGCTGGAGACCAGGCTCTCCGACCTGCGCGGCGAGCTGGCGGGGAAAGAACAGTTCCTGACCGACCTCGAGGCGTGGGTCGCCGTCCGCGAGGAGCAGCGGAAAGTCATGAAGCGCGTGCCCGCCGTCGGCCAGGAGCTGGTCATGGCCCGTCGCGCCCGCTCCCAGGCCGAGGACATCGACCGCCGCATCGCCGAATCGATGGGCTACCTGGCGAACGCGCCGGAGGAAGTGGAGCCCGACCTGCTTCGGCTCGGCATGCTCCGCTCCCAGCGCGGGCGCCATCAGAAGACGGCCGAGACCGAGCGCGGGAAGACCGACGGTCCGGCGCCCGCGACGCCGATGGTCTCCTTCCTCCTCTCCACGGGTGCCGCCGTGTTGACGGGCGGGATTGTGTACGCGCTGGTCCACAATCCGCTGATCGCCGGGATCGCCGCCGTCGTCGGCTCTGCTGTCGGATTTGCCGCGGGGCGCATGTTCGGGCAGAGCGCCGTCAAGAGCCGCGCCATGGCCGAGGCGCAGATGCGCGTGGCCGAGGAGAACATCCGCACGCTGAGCCAGGAGATCGACCAGATCGAGATCCGCGTGAATCCCTACATCGCCGGGCGCACGCTCGAAGTGGTGCTCTCGGACGTGAAGCGGTTCCGGGCCGCGAACCAGGAGCGCCGCGAGCACGCCGCCGTGATCCACTCCCTGCCCATGCCGGAACGGCTGGAGGCGGAGGCGAAGGAGCTGGACGAGGCGATCGACACGCTCCGCGCGCGGGAAAAGAGCATCCTCAGCCAGTCGCCGCTGTTGGCGCCGCTCAAGGACGATCCGGTGAAGGCGGCCGCGGCGGCCGACCGCTTGAAGCGGGAGGCCGCGGGCCTCCGCTCCAAGCTCGAGATCACGCAGGAGGGATTGAGCGCCTTGAACCGCCGCACGGGAGGGGGCGAGGGGGACGCGGAGAACCTCGCCACCCTGGACGAGACGATCGCCGCCGAGGAGGCGGATCTTGCCCGCGAGCGGAGGCAGCGCGACGCGCTCCTCCTCGCGCTCGACGTCCTCAACGACTCGGTCGTCGCGTTTCAGCAGCAGCACGTGGGACGTCTGGCCAAGATCGCCGGGGCCACCATGAACCGGCTGACCAACGGACGCTACAAGGGCGTGGCGCTGGACGCCGACTTCACCCCCACGCTATCCACCGACGGACGGGACCGCGTGCCCCTGGAGTCCTTGAGCCGCGGCGCCCGGGACGCCTTCTACTTCTCGCTCCGGGCGGCGCTGGTCCAGGAGCTGGCGGCGCGGGAGCCGGTTCCGCTTCTCCTGGACGATCCGGTCGCGCATTTCGACGAGGAGCGCCGGGGAACGCTGGTGGCCATGCTCGAGGAGTTGGCGCGCGAGGTGCAGGTGATCCTTCTGACCCACGACAAACGCGTGCTGAACCAGGTCCGTGACGCGCACGTCCTGGCGCTCGGAAGCTCCGGCCGCCCCAAGGATTCGACCCGGAAGGTGCAGGCCCGCTAGCGCACGGGCCCTTTTCGCCTGCCCCCCGCCTGAATCACAAAGGACTCAAGGTTGGCTGGAAACAGCCGAACCTTGACCCGTATGGCGCGAACGACCTCACAGCCCACTCCCACGCAGAAGGCGGAACGGATCCGCGATCAGGTGCTCGCGCTCGACGTCAAGCGCGTCGCCGATTGGATTCAGGCGCTGGTGCGCACCGTCAAGGCGATGCGCATGTATCTCCCGAACAATCCGTCGCTCCACAAATTCCAGAACGACCTCGAGAGCCGGACGTGGTCGGTGCTGAAGGAGATCGGGGACATCACGCTCACCGTTCAGCAGTTCGATTTTCTCTTCGAGAACTACTCCGTCTATCACAACGCGGCGCGCGAGGAGTCCCTGGCCTTCCGCTTCCACGCGGACGGCGTGCGCGAGGTGACGATCAAGGAAGGGCTGGAGCCGGGCGAGCTGCGCGGGTTCCTCGACGTGCTGAAGCGCACGACGGAAGCGTCGAGCGGGCAGGACGACGTGGTGACGATGCTCTGGGAGCGCGACTTCCGGCATGTCGAGTACGTCTACATTCCGCTGGAGGACCTGCTCGATTCGACGGGGAGCGGGGGCGACGGGGATTCGGCGCCGAAGACGAACGAGCCGGACGCTGGGATCCCGTGGCCGACGAGCACGGAGGAGCCGGAGCCGACGACCGAAGGCGGGCATACGGCGTCCGCCGAGCGCTCCGACGACTGGACCCCATCGGTCACCGTGGATTCCGCGTGGGACGAGTCGGCCGGCACGCAATTCCGCCTGACCGACGCCGAGCTGTCCGAGATGGAAGCCGCCATCCGTGCGGAGGCGGAGCGCGCCCTGGGTCCCGAGGTGCTCGAGATCGTGGCGGCCATTCTGGAATCGGAGGAAGAGCCCGCCGGATTCCTGGAATCCGCCGTGGCGTTCCAGCGCTTCATCGAGCTGGCGATCGAGGAGGCCGACATCGTGCGCGCCAACTCGCTCCTCGCGCGCCTGAAGACCATTGCCGCCAAGCGCGCCGAGCTGCGCGCCGAGTTCGCCGGTCTCGCCGACCAGGTGATCCGTGAGATCGGGCGCCCCAGCTTCCTCGCTCAGGCCGCGCCCACGCTGAACGCGCATCCGGAGATCGACCCCGGCGTGCTCACCAACTTCCTCGTGCAGCTCGGCTCCGGCGCCGCGCCGGCGATCTGCGACCTCCTGGGCCAGGTGAATCACATGAAGCACCGCCGCGCGCTCTGCGAGGCGCTGGCCATCTCGTGCAAGGACGACGTGGAGGTGCTGATCAGCCGCCTGGGCGATCCGCGCTGGTACGTGATCCGAAACGTCGTCTACGTGCTGGGACGCATCGCGCACCAGGGTGTGGAGCGCGCGCTCGATCGGGCATTGCACCATGACGACGTTCGGGTGCGCAAGGAAGCCGTGCGGGCGTTAGGACGCATCGAGAGCCCGACGAGCCGCGCGTACCTCATCTCGGCGTTCCGCGACCTGGACGCCGGGGTGCGCGTGCAGGCCGCCATGACGCTCGCCAGCAACCGGGACGAGCGCGCGGCGCAGAGCATTCTGACCGTGATCGGCTCCGCCGAATTCGCGAAGCGCGACCTGACCGAGCGCCAGTCGTTCTACGAGGCGCTGGGACGCTCCGGGTCCGATGCCCTGGTCCCCAAGCTCGAGTCCATGCTGACCAAGGGCGGCCTGTTCCGCGCGGGAAACGACGAGGACCGCTACCACGCGGCGCTCACGCTGGCCTGGCTGGGAAGCCCAGCCGCGCTCGCCGTCTTGAACCGGGAGCTGCAGGGCAAGCGGGAGCCCGAGCGGAAGGCCGTGGAGGCCGCGCTCACCGTGGTTCGGAACGCCGGCATGGGGTCTCGCTCCGAGGGCAAGACCGCCGTGGAGGATGAGGAATGACCGAAGCCACGCGCGCATCGCAGCAGTCGCAGCAGTCCAATCAGCGCGCCAACGACGAGGCCGCCCGGATCGCGGTGCAGGGGCGCGGCCTGGCCATCCACATGTGTGTGCTCGTGAAGACGGCCCGGGTCCACGACGTGGGGAACGTGGCCTTCCAGGGCCCGCTCACCAACTTCATCGATACGGTGGAGCAGATGTGGACGGCCGAGGGAGACTTCCGGCTTCAGGCGGTCGGGGACTTCCTGTACGTGAACCAGTTCCGTCTCCGCGTGGATGCCTCGTCGTACCCCAGCTACCAGTTCCTGATCGACGAGTTCCGGACCCGCGGAATGTCGGGCTTCGTCTTCACGGGCAAGCTGACGCCGCCCGAGGTGAAGAAGTTCGTGCGGCTCTTCCTGGACGTGGACGTCAAGTCGGCCGACCCGTTCGACGAGTTCACCGAGGCCCTCTCCAAGCTGTCGGTCGCGCGCCTGGTTCCGCTGCGAGCCGTAGTGCCGGCCGGGA
>JANLXD010000034.1:0-1968 GCA_031364935.1 Candidatus Eiseniibacteriota bacterium | reverse complement strand
CGATCGAGGCGTACGTCGGTTGTGTCGCGGGCGCTTCGCTCAAGGATGAGTATCTGCTGCACATTCGCGAGGCCGGATTCCAGGACGTCGCGGTGCTAGAGGAGCGGAGCTACGGCGCCGACGGTCCCCTGCCGGCGGTGGTGGTCGAACAGAAGGCGTGGGATGCGGTAGCGTCGGTGAAGGTGAAGGCGGTGAAGCCGAGATAGCGCGCGCACCGGCCACAAACGCTACAATCCCGCCATGCACGTCCTGGTCGCGGGCGCGAGCGGTCTGATTGGCCGCGCCCTCACTCCTCGCCTCGCCGCCGCCGGCCATCGCGTCACGCGCCTCGTCCGGACGGAGGGGCCTCCCGGCGGTCCAACGCGATTCTGGGATCCGGATACCAGCACTCTGGACGCCGAGGCACTCCAGGACGTGGACGCTGTCGTGCATCTGGGCGGCGTGAGCATCGGCGGGATCTGGACTCCGCGGCGCAAGGCGGCTATCCGGAACAGCCGCGTGCGCTCGACGCGCCTGATCGCCGACCGCATCTTCGACGGTCCGCGCCGACCCTCCGTTTTCATCCACGCCTCCGCGGTCGGAATCTACGGCAATCGCGGCGATCAGGTGCTGACGGAGACCAGCGCTCCAGGTAAAGGCTTCCTCGCGGATCTTTGCCGCGACTGGGAGGGCGCGTCCATGCCGGCGCGCGACGCCGGTGTGCGCGTGGTGCACGTGCGGACAGGCTTGGTCCTCACCCCTCGCGGCGGCGTGCTCCGCACGATGCTCCCGGCGTTTCGAATGGGCGTGGGCGGCCGCCTGGGCAGCGGGCGCCAGTGGATGCCGTGGATCGGGTTGGACGACTTAGTGGAAGTCTACGTCCGTGCGCTGACCGACGCCTCGCTCCAGGGCGCGGTGAACGCGGTCGCGCCCGAGCAGGTGACGAACACGGAATTCACCCACGCCCTGGGGCGCGCGGTGCAGCGCCCTACGTTCCTGGACGTTCCGGAATTCGCGCTCCGCCTCTTGCCCGGGCGGATGGCCCAGGAGGCGCTTCTCGCGAGCGAGCGCGTCCTGCCGGAAGTCCTGATGCGGTCGGGATTCACCTTCCGCAAGCCCACGCTGGCGGGCGTTCTCGCCACACTCGCAAGGTAGCCGCCGCCGCTTTCCCCTCCATGCTAGGCTCGCGGAATGGCGGGCCGACGGCTGTTGATCCTGGGAGGTGGTTTCGCGGGGTTGGACGTGGCGCGCGCCATCGGGAAGTCGCGCGCCGCCCGCGAATACTGGGACTGCCTCCTCGTCGACAAGGAGAACTTCTTCCAGTTCAACCCGCTCCTCCCCGCTGTCGCGGTGGGCGCCGTCGAGACGCGGCACATCGTCTACCCGCTCCGCGAGATGGCCCGCCACCGACACATCCGCTTCCACAAGAATAAGGTCATCCGTATCGATCTGGACCGCCGGCAGGTGCACCTCCACAACAACCTGGTCGAGCCTTACGACACGCTCGTCATCGCGATGGGGAGCGTGACCAATTACTACGGCGTTCCCGGCGCGGAGGAATACACGCGACCGTTCAAGACGATCGCGGACGCGATGACGCTGCGGGCACGCGTGGTCGAGCTGTTCGAGATGGCGGAACAGGCGGAGACGGCCGAGAAGCGCCGGCGACTGCTCTCCTTTGCGATGGTCGGCGGCGGGGTCACGGGCGTCGAGGTGGCGGCCGAGCTGATCGAGATGGCGCGTGAGACGCTGTTGCCCCGCTATCCCAGCGTTCGGCCGGGGGACCTCACCGTCACGGTAGTGGAGGGAGGCGACCGCGTCGTTCCTTCGGCACGGCCGGAGCACTCCGAGTACGTACAACGGTTCCTGGACCGGCGAGGCGTGAAGGTTCTGCTCCACTCGCCGGTCGAGCGCGTGGAGCTGAACCGCGTGCACATCTAAGGGGGCGCGCGAGTGGACGCGTTCACGATCGTCTGGACAGCGGGCGTC
>JANLXD010000032.1:0-2792 GCA_031364935.1 Candidatus Eiseniibacteriota bacterium | reverse complement strand
CGCGCCGAGGGTGGCGCGCGCCTCGCGGTGATTTCGGAAGTCCCGCAGCTCGAGCGAAAGAAGCCGCACGCTCTCGGTCAGCCCGCGAGCCGGAGGGGCATGACGAGACAGAGGAGCCCTTCCAGGGCCGGTGTTCCCTTCGAATCGGCCGGGACAGCCGGCAGGATCAGCCCCGCCGTCACGGGCGTGTTGAGCTGCACCGTCACCTCGTCAGCATCGATAGTGCGCAGGATGTCGAGCAGGTAGCCCGCGTTGTAGCCGATCTCGAGGTCCTCGGCGTCGTACCGCACGTCGAGCGCCTCGTTCGCCTCGCCCTGGTCCGGCGTCTGGACGATCAGCGTCAGCTTGTTCCGGGTGATCGCGAACTTGACCTGGCGGGTGAGGTTGTCCGAAAAGACGGAGACGCGGTCGAGCGCTGCGGCCAGCTCGTTGCCCTTCACGTTGAGATGCTTGTTGTTGTTCTTGGGAAGCACCTGCTCGTAGTTGGGAAACGGCCCCTCGATCAGCTTGGTCGTCAGGGATGTCTTTCCCACCGTGAACCGGGCGTGATTCTTGGAAAGCTCCACGAGCACCGGATCCTCGGTCTCGGCGACCAGCCGGTGCAGGTGGGTCAGCGCCTTGAGCGGGATGATCACGTCGCCCTTGAGCGCGCCTTTGACGGCACCCGGGTGCTTCAGCGTCGCGCGAGCGAGCCGATGTCCGTCCGTGGCGACCAGGCGGATCTCACCTTCGGCGATCTGCAAGAGCGCTCCGTTCAGCGCGGGGCGGGTCTCGTCGGTGGAGACGGCGTAGATCGTCCTCTTGATCAGGCGCTCGAGCTGACGTGCGTCGATCGTGAGGGACGTATCGGGCGCCACCGTGGCGCGGGCCGGGAATTCCTCGGGACGGATGCAGAGAAATTTGAACCGTCCCGTCTTGCTCCCAATGTTCAGCGTCAGGTCCTTTGCTTCCAGCTTCAGCTCTTCCTTGGGAAGCTTTCGCACCAACTCGAGGAGTTTCTTCGCGGGAACCGTGAGCGCGGACTCCGCCTTGACGTCCGCCATCGCGCGCGTGGTCACGGAGAGATCCAGATCGGTCGCCGTCATCTGGAGCCCTTCGTCCGTCGCCTCCACCAGAATGTTGGACAGAACAGGGAGGGTGGTCCGGCTGGGAACCGCGCTCGAAATGAGGCCCAAAGCTTGGAGCAATTCCGTCTGGGCGATGGAGCATTTCATGGCCACGTCCTGGGCGATTGTCATGTCTCTAAGTCCCTTTAGATTTTGGTGGTTGCGGTCGCGTCGGGGTGGCTTGTTGTTCACTCGAAATTATAGGGTTTTGGGAGGCGATCGAACAACAAGAAAGGAGTGCGTTAAGCGCATTGTTTTCCACAGGGTTTGGGGCCTCTAAGACAGATTTGGTTCCGCAAATAGAAGCAGTAGTAGTAGGGGCGGTGGAGGACGGGGACAGGTAGGAGCGGGATACTTTTAAGCCAATGGGCCGCAAAAGGTTGTGAGTAGATTCCCGACCACGTCGAGGTCGGATTAGGGCGGGGATAAGAGGAAAGTTGTCCCCAGCGATCCCCAGCTGGGTCCGCAGGAGACCCCAAAGGAGGGGTTGTCCACGCTCCGTCCACACATGAAAAACGAGCGCCGCGACTGCGACGCTCGTGTGAATTGGGTGCCTGAATCGGGTGCTGCTGCGACAGGGATGGGGAGGAATCAGGCGTTCACTTGAGCCATCAGCTCTTCCACCACGCCGCGGACTTCGGGATCGTTCGACATGAGGCTCTCGATTTTCTGACAGGCGTGGAGCACGGTCGTGTGATCCCGTCCGCCGAACTTTCCGCCGATGTCGGCGAGCGAGAGGTCGGTCAGGGTGCGCACGATGTACATCCCGATCTGTCGGGGAAACGCGATGGTGTCGGTGCGGCGCTTGCCGCGGAGCGACTCCTCGGTCACGTTGAAGTGCCGCGCGATCAGGCGCTGGATGTCGTGCACGTCGAAGCGGGCGAGGTCGGGCTTGATCTGGTCGCGGAGCACTTCCTGGGCGAACTCCACCGTCAACGGGCTGTTCGTCAGCTCGGCGAAGGCGAGGAGCCTCGCGAGCGAGCCCTCCAGGTCGCGGATGTTCGACTTGATGTTGCTCGCGAGAAGGAGCGCGATCTCGTTCGGCACGATGCGCCCCTGCAGCTCCGCCTTCTTTTTCACGATGGCGACGCGCGTCTCGAGATCCGGCGGTTGAATGTCGGCCACCACGCCCCAGGTGAAGCGGGATACCAGCCGCTCTTCCAGCGTGGCCGTCATCGAATTGGGCGGCCCGTCGCTGGTCAGGACGATCTGCTTGTGCGCGTCGTGGAGCGCGTTGAACGTGTGGAAGAACTCCTCCTGGGTCGATTCCTTGCCCGCGAGAAACTGGATGTCGTCGATCAGGAGGAGATCCGCGGAGCGGTAGCGCGCCTTGAACTCGAGCGTCGTGGCGTGCTGGATCGAGTAGATCATCTCGTTCATGAATTTCTCCGCCGACACAAAAAAGATCTTCGCGTGGCGGCGCTGCGCGCGCACATGGTGCCCCACGGCGTGCATGAGGTGCGTCTTGCCCAGCCCCACGCCTCCGTAGAGGAAGAGCGGGTTGTAGCGCTCGCCGGGACTCTGCGCCACGGCCTGGCAGACGGCGTGCGCGAACTGGTTCCCGCTGCCCACGACGAACGTCTCGAACGTGTTGTGCGGGACGAGCGAGCTTTCATCCCGCGCGGGGAGCCGTCCGCTCCAGCCGGCCAGGGAATCCACGCCCGGCGCCGTGCCGACCGCCGCGCC
>JANLXD010000028.1:0-9381 GCA_031364935.1 Candidatus Eiseniibacteriota bacterium | reverse complement strand
CGGCGGGTCGCGGCGCGTCGGGCGCGCCTTCCACCAAGGCCAGCTCGGCCTTGGCCGCTTCCTCGGCGGCGCGCGGCGATTCCTTGGGCGCGAGCACCGTGAGATGACGAAGCACGCTCTCGTTCAGCCGAAACCGCCGGTCCATCTCCGCGATCAGGGTCGCCGGGCTCTTGTGCTTCACGTGAATGTACGTTCCGTCCCGGCGCTTCCGGATGTTATAGGCGAGCTTCTTCTTGCCCCACCGCTGGACTTCGACCACCTCGCCGCCCGCTTGCGCGATCGGCTGGGTCACGCGCTCCACTTCTTCGTTGATCCGCGCCTCCTCGAGGCCCGGGTCGTAGATCACCGTCGTTTCGTAGAGTTTCATTGTTCCCTCATGGCTCAACCGGATCGAGCACGTACCGGTTCCACCGGTTCATGGCATGCGTGAGCCCTTCCGAGGCCGCGTCGAACGCGGCCTGGGCCGCCGCCTCGATCACGCGCGGCAGCACGGCCTGCTCCTCTATAAGAAACGGCTCGAGAACGTATTCCTTGAGCCGATCCGATGATGGGGCCGGTCCGACCCCGATCCGAAGCCGCGGGAAGGCGTCCGTCCCGGCGGACTGGGAGATGGATTCCATCCCCTGGTGTCCGGCCGTGCCGCCCCGCGACTTGAGCCGGAGCGCGCCCAGCGGCAGATACACCTCGTCGGACACCACGAGGATCTCCCCCGCCACCCGCCCTTCCGCGAGCAGGGCCTGGAACGCGTCCCCGCTCCGATTCATGAAGCGCTCGGGCTTGACCAGCGTCACCACGTGCCGCCCCGCGCGCCCCGAGGCCCGCGACATCCCGGCCTCCCGGGTCCACCCCTGGAACCGCCCCAGCTTCGCTGCCAGCGAATCCACCGCCATTAAGCCCGCGTTGTGCCGCGTCGCGGCGTACTCGGCACCGGGATTGCCCAGGCCCAGGATGACCTTGACCTCGTTAACCTTTCTTGCCTCCTTCCGTCTCGCCTTCCTCGTCCTCCTCGCCTTCCTTCTTGCCCGACACCAGCTCCGGCTCGGCGACAGCCGCCTCGGCCGGGGCCGCTTCCTCGAGAATCGTCGGCGGCACGACCGTCGCGATGGCCCGGTCGGCCTCGGTCAGGATGGTGACGCGCTCCGCCTTGAGATCGCTCACGTGGAGCGAGTCGCCGATGTTGAGCATCGACACGTCCGCCTCGAGCTGCGTCGGGATGTCCGTGGGGAGGCACTCGACCTCCACCTCGCGCAGCAGGTGCTCGAGAATGCCGCCGCCGTCCTTGACGCCGATCGGGATTCCGATCAGCTCGATCGGGACTTCCACCGTGATCCGCTCGGTGAGCGAGATGTGCTGGAGGTCCAGGTGGAGGATGTTGCCCACCACCGGATCGCGCTGGATCTCGCGGATCAGCGCCTTCCGGTCGGCCGCCGCGGCTCCCGACACCAGAAGGTCGACGATCACGTTGGCGCCCGAGGCGCCGTGGATCAGCGACTCGACCTCCTTGGCGTTGATCGTCAGCGGGATCGGATTCTCGCCGCGTCCGTAGTAGATGGCCGGAACGCGTCCGGCGGCCCGGAGCTTCCGGGCGACGCTCTTCCCGACGCCGCTCCGCTGCTCGCCGTTCAAACTGGATATGGCCATTTGCCGCTCCTTGTGTGGTTCGGGCGCCCGCCGAAGCGGCGCGCCGCGTCAGATGAACAGCGAGCTCAGCGACTCCTCGTCATGGATTCTCCGGATGGCCTCCGCCAGGAGCGGCGCGACCGACAGCACGCGGATCCGGTCCGGCAGCGTGGCCGGGTCGTGAGGGATCGAATCCGTCACGACCAGCTCCTTCACGACCGACCCGGCGATCAATCGCGTGGCGTCCCCGCACAGCACTCCGTGCGTCGCCGCCGCGTAGATGTCCTTGGCGCCGGCCTCCTTGAGCGCCTTCGCCGCCTCGACCAGGGTCGAGCCCGTGCTGACGATGTCGTCGAAGATCACGACGTTCTTCCCGTCGACCTCTCCGATCACGTTCATCATCTCGACGGCGTCCGGACGCGGGCGCCGCTTGTCCACGATCGCGAGGCTCGCGGAGAGGCGCTTCGCGTACGCGCGCGCCATCTTCACGCTTCCGATGTCGGGCGCCACGACCACCACGTTCGGGATCTGCCGGCGAAGGTAGTAATCCACCAGCACCGGCGCCGCGTAGAGGTGGTCGAACGGGATGTCGAAGAACCCTTGGATCTGGGCCGAGTGCAAGTCCATCGTCATCACGCGGTCGGCCCCGGCCGTCGTGATGAGGTTGGCCACCAGCTTCGCCGTGATCGGCACGCGCGGCTGGTCCTTCCGGTCCTGCCGCTGGAATCCGTAGTACGGGATCACAGCCGTCACCCGGCGCGCCGACGCCCGCCGCACCGCGTCGATCATGATCAGAAGCTCCATCAGATTCGATGCCGGCGGAAACGTCGGCTGGAACACGAAGATGTCGGAGCCGCGGATGTTCTCGTTGATCTTGACCTGGGCCTCTCCGTCCGCGAACTCCTCGACGGTGGCGTCGCCCAGGTCGATCCCGAGGTGCGCGCAGATCGCCTTGGCCAGCGGAGCGTTCGCGTTCCCCGAGAAGAGCCGGAGCCCGCGGTCCGACCGGCGCGGCTCGCGCCCATCGGGGAGCGGCTTCGACACGGGTAATGCGCGGCGATCAGTGGCCAGCTTGACCGTCATCGGACACCCCTCCTCCGACATAAATGAAAATGACCCAAAGCCCGATTGACGCCTGCGTCAATGGGGCCCGAGCGCCGCGCGGCGCTCGACGGACCGGAGCCTGATGCCTCCGGGGCCCTACGACCGAGGTCTTCGATGCTTTGGGTCGATTCCACGGGGGCCCTTCGGCCCGCCGTCTTCGTGCCTACAACAATACCAGAATGGTTGGGGCGGGAGGATTCGAACCTCCGGATGGGAGATCCAAAGTCTCCTGGCTTACCACTTGCCGACGCCCCATCCGCGGTACGGGCTAGCCGGCTGTCGAGCTGCCCACCAACGTCGGCTGCTTCGCCCGTTCCTTTTCATATTCGTCCAGGATTCGTGATTCGATGAATTGTCGCGCGTCGTTGTTGATGGGATGCGCGATGTCCTGGTACGTGCCGTCCGGCTTCTTCCGGCTCGGCATCGCGACGAACATGCCGTTAGTGCCTTCGATGATCTTGAGCCCGCGGATCACGAACGCGTCGTTGAACGTCATGCTCGCGAAACCCTTCAGCTTGTCGTCATCCCTGAGTGCGATTCTAACTTCGGTGATCTCGAGAGCCATCCGTTCACCCACCTCGCGTTCGGGACCTCGATCCATCGAAGTCCCTGGGACCATCCCCCCCGGTCCCGGTGAACCACCCTTCGCCCCCGCGGACGGTGCGATCAGCCATGCCGGGATACGGTGACACCATGTTCGATGCTCCGCACGACCCGGACTTCGGCGCCGCGGCCGCTGACCGCACTTTGAACCGCTTGCGCCGACACGAGCGAATGAGCTACGCCGAAAACCGTCGAGCCACTTCCGGAGAGGAGCGCGCCCATCGCTCCCGCTGAAGCGAGCGCGCGCTTCATTTCGTCGATCTTGGGGAGACGCGCAAGAATCACGGATTCGAACGCGTTGTGCATCGCGTCAACCATACCTCCGAGATCCCGCTTTTCTATTGCTGACGCGAGGACTGTAGCCTCGACTGTGTCTCCTGTCAACGGATATCTGACCTGGCTGTAGGCCCAAGTCGTTGAAATCGCGGTAACTGGAGAAACGAGTACAAGCCAATAGGGGTCCATGGGACATAGATGTCTCACCTTCTCTCCGCGACCGGTCGCCCGCGCGATGCCGCCGCGAAGAAAGAAGGGAACGTCGGAGCCAAGCCTCGCCGCCAGGGCATGGCGCTCCGGCTCGGTGAGGCCCAGGTCGAAGAGCCGCTCGGCGCCGGCCAGAAATCCCGCCGCGTCGCTGCTCCCACCTCCCAGACCCGCGCCGACCGGAATTCGTTTCGTGAGGCGCGCGCGAACTCCAGCGCCGCGCGGAAGGAGTCCCAATTCCGTGAGCAGGTCCCAGGCGCGTTGGATCACGTTGGGCTCGGGACCAGGGATCGGGCGGCCGAGTGTCGTCAGCTTTAGCCCGGGCTGACCGGGCTCCAGCGTCAGCTCGTCCTCGAGGGAGACCGCCTGGAGGATGGTGTCGATCTCGTGGTAGCCGTCCGGTCGGCGGCCCAGGAGCCAGAGGCCCAGGTTCACCTTGGCGGGGCATCGGATCTTGAGCGCCGGCGCGGGTGGGGTCGCACGGCCGGCATCGCGACGAGGCGCGGCGCCGCCCACGGTCAGCGCTCCGGCCAGGCGAGGACCAGGATGACGGCCAGGCACCAGAGGAGCACGTTGATCAGCGTGGCGCGGTCGGTGAGGAGATGCTCGCTCGGGTTCCCCCCCTTCTCCTCGGCGTACATGAGATAGAGGTAGCGGAAGATGCCGTAGAGCACGAAGGGGATCGTGAGAAAGAGCGGCCGGCCGTGGAACTTCGCGACGGTCTCGGGAGCGATCGTGTAGATGGAGTAGGCGAGCACCGTGGCGCTGGTGACCACCGCGACCAGCTGGTCCAGGAGGCGGATGGTGTAGCGGCCGAGCGCGATCCGGTGGCGCGCCGCATCTCCTTCGAGCACGGCCAGCTCGTGCCGCCGCTTTCCGATGGCAAGGAAAAGCGCGAGGAAGAACGCGCAGACCAAGAGCCATGGCGATAGCTCCACCGCTTCCGCCGAGCCGAGCATGTCCCGCAACAGCTCCACACCCGCCGCGGCGCGGATGACGAACCCGACCGCGATCGCGATCACGTCCAGCAGCACCACGTTCTTCAGCGCCAGGGAGTAGGTCATCGTGAGCGCGACGTACGCGACCGCGCTGGTGCCGAAGCGGGGCCCGAGCGCGAAGCAGCCCGCGAGCCCGGCCGCGAGGAGGAGAATCGCGACCCACACCGCGACCCGGACCGGCAGCCGCCCCGACGCCACGGGGCGTCCGCTCTTCCGCGGATGGAGGCGGTCGCGCTCCACGTCGAGCACGTCGTTCATGAGATAGACGCCCGACGTGGCGAGCGAGAAGGCGAAGAAGCCGAGCACGGAGGGAAGGGCGAAGTGGGGATCGAGAATCTTGAGCGTGAAGACGGGCCCGGCAAAGAGGACGAGGTTCTTCGTCCACTGGTAGATTCGCATGGAGCGGATCACGTCGCGGATCATCGGCGGCGTTTCCGCGGGGCGGGCTTCCGACGCGCGGTGCGAGGCGCCGGCTTCCGGCCGCGCGGCGGCGTCCCCTCTTCCAGCGCGCGGGCCTCGGCCAGCTCGCAGCAGAGGTGTCCGATCAGCAGATGGACCTCCTGCACGCGGGCGGTCTCTTCGCTGGGGACGACGATGCAGTGATCGCAGCGGCGCGCGAACGCGGCGCCGCGCGCGCCCGTCATTCCCACGACGCGGAGGCCGCGGCGCCGCGCTTCGTCCACCGCCGCGAGCACGTTGGCCGACCGGCCGCTGGTGGTCAGCGCCACGAGGAGATCGCCGCGGCGCCCGAGTGCCTCAAGGGAGCGGGAGAAGACGCGCTCGAAGCCGTAGTCGTTCGCGATCGCGGTCAGTGCCGAGGTGTCGGAATGGAGCGCGATCGACGGGAGGGCGCGGCGGTTTTGCGCAAAGCGGCAGACCAGCTCGGCCGCGAGATGCTGAGCCTCCGCGGCGCTGCCCCCGTTCCCCGCCCAGAAGACGGTGCGTCCGCGGAGGGCGGTAGCGGCGATCAACTCCGCGATCCGCTCGATGCGGTCAGCGTCCTTCGCGTAGACGGCGGCCAAGAGGCGGAGGCTCTCGCCAAAGGCGTCGCGGATGCGCTCCCGCGCGCTGCCGCTCCCGGCCCGCGCGCCGGCGGCGCTCCCCGTCCGCGTGCGCGCGGCGCGTCCGGGCTTGGCCCGCGCCCGCTTCACGCGGCTTCCCCTTGGCGCGACGGCCGCTCCGCCAGGTGGCGGTGCACCGCGTCCTGCCACGTGGGGAGCGGCGCACCCGCCAGCGCACGGTATCGCTCGCCGGACAGCACCGAGTACGCGGGCCGCGGCGCCGGACGGTTCAGGCGGGCGCTCGGAATGGGGCGAACCTCGATCAAAGCGGCCAGCGTCCGGGCGATCTCGACCGCGAGCCCGTGCCACGTCGTCTCTCCGATATTGGTGACGTGCACGATGCCGGTGGCGCCGCGGCGGAGGAGCAGCTCGATCCCGTGCGCCAGGTCGCGCGCGTAGGTGGGCGACCCGCGCTGGTCGTCCACCACGTCCAGCGCCTCGCCGCGGAGCGCTTTCGCGGCGATGGTATCCACGAAGTTCTTCCCGCCCGGCCCGAAGAGCCACGAGGTGCGGACGACCAGGCAGGGAACGCCGGAGGCGAGGGCCGCCTCTTCTCCCGCGAGCTTGGAAGCGCCATAGACGCTGCGCGGACCCGTCGGGTCTTCCTCCCGATAGGGAGATCCCTTCATGCCGTCGAAGACGTAGTCGCTGCTCACGTAGACCATCACGGCCCCGCGCTCGCGCGCCAGCGCGGCCACGTTTCGGGTGCCGTCCCGGTTCACCGCCATCGCGAGCTCCTTCTCGCTCTCGGCCTTGTCCACGTTGGTGTAGGCCGCCGCGTGGATCACCGCCTCGAAGTCGAGCCCGCGTCCCGCGGCCAAGACCGCGCTCTCGTCGGTGATGTCAGCCTCGCCACGCCCCCACAGATAGAGCGTGTTCCCCGGGCCCAGCCGCTCGCGGAGCGCCCCGCCCAGGATTCCGTTCGCCCCCGTCACTAGGATTCGCACGGACTAGAGCACGTCGACCAGGCTGGAGTCGCCGACCATGAACCGGTACGCCGTCGGCTTGAGCTGGGAGCGCTGGATCTGCACTTCCTTTCCGATCAGCGACGCCTCGATCCGGACCGGGATGTCCTGGATGCGGCACCGCTCGAGCACGATCGAGTGCTCGATCTCGCTGTTCCGCAAGATCACGTCGTCGTAGAGGGCGGTGAAGGGGCCGACGTAGGAGTTCTCGATCAGGCAGCGCGCGCCGATGATGAGCGGCCCGCGGAGGAGCGAGTTCTTGATCACGCTTCCCTCCCCGACGATCACCTCCCCTTCCACCTTGGACTCCTTGTCCACGTCGCCGCGCAGGTGCCGCTTGGCGCGCGAGAGGACCATGCGGTTCGCCTCCAGCATGTCCTCCAGCTTCCCCGTGTCCTTCCACCACCCGGTGATGACGTGGTGGCGGACCGTCTTCCCGTGGTCGATCAGATGCTGGATGGCGTCGGTGATCTCGAGCTCGTTCCGGAAGGAGGGCTGGATCGCGTCCACCGCCTCGAAGATCGACTCGTCGAACATGTAGACGCCGACCAGCGCCAGATCGGACTTGGGCTGCTTGGGCTTTTCGACCAGCCGGACGACGCGGTCCCCGTCCAGCTCGGCCACGCCGAACTCCTCCGGATGCGGCACGCGCGCGAGGAGGATCTCGCAGTTGGGCTTCTCGTGCCGGAACTCGTCGACCAGGGCGCGGATCCCGTCCAGGATCAGGTTGTCGCCGAGGAACATGACGAAGCTGTCGCTGCCCATGTAGTCGCGCGAGATCTTCACCGCGTGGGCCAGCCCCTTCGGGGCGTCCTGCCGGAGGTAGGTGGCCCGGATTCCGAACGCGGACCCGTCGCCGACCGCGGCGCGGATCTCGGGCTCGGTGTCGCCGACCACGATCCCCACGTCCGTGATCCCCGCGTCCTTGATCGCCTCGAGGACGTAGAAGAGGATCGGCTTGTTGGCCACGGGGATGAGCTGCTTCGCGCCCGTGTGCGTGAGCGGGCGGAGCCGGGTGCCCTTGCCGCCGGAGAGGACGAGGGCTTTCATGCGCGTGTCATGCGGTGGGGGAGCCCGCCCCCTTGAGCCGTTCGGCGGCGTGGGCGGCGCCGCGCTCCAGCACCTCGCCGACGCGGTCGGTATCCTTGGCGCCCGCCAGGGCCGAGTCCTTCTTCCCGCCGCCCTTCCCTCCGACCACAGAGACCGCGTCGCGCACCCATTGGTCGGCCGGGAGCCGGTCGGTCGCCTGCGGACCCACGACCGCGAGCACCGAGAGCTTGCCGTCGATCACCGCGGCGAGAAGCGCGCCGCC
This sequence comes from Candidatus Eiseniibacteriota bacterium, assembly GCA_031364935.1. Lineage (GTDB taxonomy): Bacteria > Eisenbacteria > RBG-16-71-46 > SZUA-252 > SZUA-252 > DASQJL01. The sequence goes on along the minus strand of JANLXD010000028.1, from coordinate 1,235 downwards.
GCCCGGGAGGGCCTGGCGCACCACGTCCCCCGCCTGGCGCAATTCGTCCACGCTCCCCGCCTCGACCAGCGCCGCGATGACCGACTCGCCGCGGCTCTTGGCTTCGGCGACCAGGACGCGCACCTGCTCGCCCAGCGCCTGGCGGCTGTCCTTCGCGGCCGATTCCTTGAGCGTCTTTGCTTCCTCCTGCATCTGCCGCACGCGCTCGGCCAGCCGCTCGCGCGGCGTGCCCAGCCGGTGCGCCATCTCGCGGAGGAGCGCGCGGTCCTCGTCGGCGCGCTGGTACGCGAGCGCGCCGGTCACCGCCTCGATCCGCCGCACTCCCGAGGCCACGGCCGCCTCGGCTTCGATCCGGAGATAGCCGATCTCCCCCGTGCGATCGACATGGCAGCCGCCGCACAGCTCGCGGCTGTAGCCGCCGACGATCACCTGCCGCACGCGCTCGCCGTACTTCTCCCCGAAGAGCGCCATGGCCCCTTTCTCCTGAGCCTCCTGGAGCGACGACACCTCGGTCGCGACCGGAAGATCCTCGAGGATCTTCTGGTTCACCTCGGTCTCGATGGCGTGCAGGTCCTCGGCCGTGAGCCCCTTCCCCTGCGTGAAGTCGAAGCGAAGGCGGTCGGGCGCGACCAGGGAGCCCGCCTGCTTCAGATTGGTCCCGAATCGCGCGCGCAGGGCCGCGTGGAGGAGATGAGTCGCGGTGTGGTTCCGCTCGGTCGCGGCACGCTTCGCCGCGTCCACCGTGGCGCGGTACGGGCCGGCGCTCGGCGTGCCCTCCACGACTTCGGCGCGGTGCACCGTCGAGCCGGCATCCTTCACCGTGTCCACCACGCGGAGCCGCACGGGCGCATCCTTCGCCCCCGATTCCAGCCACCCGGTGTCGCCCACCTGGCCGCCGCCCTCCGCATAGAAGGGCGTGGTATCCAAAGTGAACTCCACCTCACGCGGCCCGCCGCCTTCCGAGGGGACCTCGCGCAGCCCTCGGATCGTGACCCCTTCCACCACCAGCTTGTCGTAGCCGACGAAATTCGAGTGGTCCCCTTTGGAAAGCATCGTCCACGGGCCCGCGGCCTGCCGCCGCGTCTCGAAGCGGCCGGCCTTGCGGGCTCGGTCGCGCTGCTCCTCCATCGCCGTCTCATACGCGGGGAGGTCCACCTCCAGGCCGCGCTCCCGCGCCAGCTCCGAGGTCATGTCGATCGGAAAGCCGAACGTGTCATAGAGCGTGAACGCGACGG
>JANLXD010000569.1:0-5276 GCA_031364935.1 Candidatus Eiseniibacteriota bacterium | reverse complement strand
CCAACGACCTGGACGCCGCTCTGGGCACCGTTCGCGCTGATGAGGCCCCGGGCTAGTTTGCGCGCCGCGGATCCGCCGTCGCGAGCGCGCGCGGGAACGGGCAAAGTCGGCAGGGTCCACGTGCCGGGCTGCGCCGCGTCGGGGCGGGGGGCGATCCCCGGGACCAGAAGCACGCGGCTTCCGCGGCGCACGACCAGGAGCACGTGGCGCTCGGGAGTAGGCGCCGCGCCGGCTTTCGCGGCCGAGGGATAAGCGGATGGGTCGCCGCTCGCGCGCGCGACGCAATCGCGCGCGGCCGGACAGGCGTCGCAGCGGGGCTCGCGCGGGAGGCAAACCAAGGCGCCCAGCTCCATCAGCGCCTGCGTCCAGTCGCCGGCGCTGGCGGCACGTCCGTGCGCGAAGGATTCCGCCACGCGCTCCACCTCACGCCGGAGCGTAGGAGAATCGCGCCGCTCTTTGAGCCCCGCGATCCGAGCCAGCACGCGGATCACGTTTCCGTCCACGGCCGCCTCGGGCCGGCCGTAGGCAATGCTCGCGATGGCGGCGGATGTGTAGGGACCGATGCCGGGCAAGGTACGCAGCGCCGCCGGATCGTCGGGCAACCGGCCGGCATGCTCGCGCGCGATCAAATCGGCGGCTTGGCGAAGGCTCCGCGCGCGGCTGTAGTAGCCCAGCCCCGACCAGGCCGCGAGCACGTCGGCTTCGGGAGCCCGGGCCAGCGCCGTCACATCGGGGAAGCGCGCGAGGAATCGCTCGTAGTAGGGGATCACGGTCTCGACGCGCGTCTGCTGGAGCATGATCTCGCTCACCCAGATCGAGTAGGGATCGCGGGTGCGGCGCCAGGGAAGATCGCGGCGGTTCTTCCGGTACCAGCGGAGGATGGAGGAGCGGAGGCGCGCGTGGACCGCGGCACCGCGGACGCGCACAGGCGGCGCGGCACCGCGGACGCGCGTCGGGCCCGTCATCGCGCCTCCTCCGCGGCGCGGTGGCCGCTCAGCACCGCGCCCTCGATCGTGGGCGGGAGCCCGGTGTCGGTCCAGTCGCCCGCGAGGAACAGCCCCTCGACATGCGTCCGCTGCGACGGGCGGAGCCGCTGCGCCGCCGGAGTCGCGCGCATCGTCGCGCGCCGCTCCTTGTAGACCCGCGCGCGATGGAGCGTGGCGCGTCGCGCGTCGGGAAACGCCTCGCTCAGGTCGGCCGCGGTTTCATCCGCGATGGCGTCAAGAGGCCGCTCCGCGTCATCGAACGCGGCGCTTCGGACCGTCCCCACCGCGAACGCGCCGGGACCGGCCGCGCCGCGATCGAATGCCCACTGCGTCTTCGTTCCGATGAGGCCGATGAAGCGGGCGGGGAGCACGGGCCGATCATACAGGTGCAGCGTCGAGACGATCGGAGACCAGGGCACCGCGGCGACTTCCTGGTAGGGGAGCGCCAGCTCGGGTCGCAGCATCCAGGTGATCCGCTCGTGCGGAACCGCAAGGATCACACGCGGCGCCTCCTCGCGGTGGCCGCCCAGTAGCGACACCCCCACCACGCGTCCCGATTCCACGCGCACTCCGAGCACCGTCGCTCGATAGCGCACCTCGCCGCCGCGCGTCTCCAGATAGCGCTCGTAGCCTTGGATGAGATCACCCAGGCCCCGGCGCGCGAGCGCCAAGCCACTCTTGGACGCGGGCGCGTCCAGCAGGCGTTCCAGCACGCGCGCGAAGAGCACGGCCGATCCATCTTCGGGGCGCTCATTCAGAGCCGCCAGCGCGAGGGGGCCGAGGACCGCTGCCAGGTCGGGGTCCCGCACGTCGCGCTCCAGCCACTCGTCGACGGTCAGGCCCATCCTCTCGGCCACTCCTCCCCCCTGTGCCCCGCGTGCGAGCGCTGCCGCCTTGGGCTTCAGCGAAGCCGCCGCGAGCCGCGCGGCCGTGGAGAAGCGGGGACAGGCCGCGATGGCCGCGACCCAGTGGAGCGGCGCCGGTAGACGTGGGCACCGGAGCTCATACTCGCCGCGGCCGCGCTCCCAGAAGTGGACGCGGAACGCGGGATCCGCGTCCAGCTCCTCCTCGGTTCCGATGCGGCGAAGCAGCTTCACCGTTTCGTCGTAGAAGGAGGCCAGCACGTGCTGGCCGTTGTCGCGGATCTCGCCGCTCCGCGGGTCGCTCCACGAGTAGGCGCGCCCGCCGGGACGCTGGCGAGTCTCGAGCACCAGGACGCGGGCGCCGCGCTCGGCCATCGCCGTGGCCGCCGCGACGCCGGCAAATCCCGCGCCCACGACGATGACGTCGGGGCCGGTCACCGCGGGGTCACGGGAGGGGGCGCTGCGACAAGGAGGGAGTTCAGCGGGCGGAGCGCACCGCGAGCGCGGTGGAAGCGGCGATCCAGACCCGCTCGAGCTTGGAGAGGCGCACCTCGCGCGCCAGCACGTCGAACCCGGAAGCCTCGATCCGGTCGAGGAGGCGGCTGTAGACGCGCGCCATGATCTCCGCCGCCAAGAGCCGCCGCCGGTCGAGGGAGTGAACGTCGCGCTCCGCGGCCTCAAAGAAGGAGCGAGCGCGCTCGGCCTGGAACTGCATCAGCTTCAAGAACGCACCGCTCCGCTCGCGCCGGCGAAGTCCTTCCTCGCTTACGCCGAAGCGCGCCAGCTCGTCCGCCGGCAGATAGAGACGGCCACGCTTCAAGTCGCTTCCCACGTCGCGCAGGATGTTCGTGAGCTGGAGCGCCATGCCCAGGTTTTCGGCGTACTCGCGCCCGCGCTCCTCGGCTTCGCCGAAGATGCGGAGGCAGATCAGTCCGACGATGGACGCGACGCGGTAGCAGTAGCGGCGCAGCTCGGCGAAGCTGCCGTAGCGCTTCTGCATCAGGTCCATCTCGACGCCGTTGATCAGCTCCTCGAAGTAGCGCCGTGGAATCCGGAAGCGCTCGACGTGCGGGCGGAGGGCCACGGTCAGCGGCTCCTCGGGCGTGCCGTCGTAGAGGGCGGCCAATTCCCGGCGGAACAGGGCCAGGCGCTCGCGGGCGCGCGACGCGTCCGACTCCTCGTCCACGCCGTCGTCCAGGGCGCGGCTCCACGCGTGGACGGCGCGGATGGCCTCGCGCTGCGGACGCGGCAGGAGCGCGAACGCCACGCCGAAATTGGTGTGCCGCCGCATCACTCGCCCCAGGGCCTCCACGTCAGCGGTCGAATCCCAGACACGCTCCAACCGTGATGCGCGCCTTCGTCAGGCCGTCCAGGGTAGGGCGATCGTGGATCACGTCCTGGCCCCGGCGGAGCACGGACTTTAGAATTGAGGTGCCTCCCGCGATCGTGGCGCGGAGCTGGATCGCAAGGCCCAGCGGGACGCGGCGCGTGATGCCGCGTCCCCGCTCGTACAGCTCAAGCGTGGCGTGGCACTCGTGCTCGATCAGCCGTGCGACCGGCTCGCGCCGCGCGACATCTGCAATGTCGGCGCGGCTCAATCCGAAGTGCTCCAGATCTTCGAGGGGCAGAAAGAGGCGCCCGCGCCCGAGGTCGGCCCCGAGGTCCTGCCAGAAATTCGTGAGCTGAAGCGCCGTGCAGATCGCATCCGATTCCATGTAAGCGGCGGGATCATCGACTTCGTACAGCGCGAGCACCAGGCGCCCAACCGTGTTGGCCGACCCGCGGCAGTACGCCAGGAGCTCGTCCCATGTGTCGAAGGTCGCGTCGCGCGCGTCCGAGCGGAACGCCTCGATCAGATCGAAGAGCGGCTCGACCGGGAGCTGGTGGCGGTCCAGCGCGTCCGCCAAGGCGACAAAGATGGGATTGGGAGGGAATCCCTCCAGCGCGCGCGCCAAATCCTCCTCGATCATGTCCAGCCGCTCGAGTCGCATGGATGAAGGGCGCGGGGCGTCGGCCACGTCGTCGGCGATTCGCGCGAAAGCGTAGAGCGCCGCGAGCGCCTGGCGACGGTCGGTCGGCAGGAACCAGGAGGCGACCGGGAAATTCTCGTAATGGCGCCGCGCGATCGCTTCGCAGGCCTGGTAGGCCAGGTGGAGCGGCGTCGGATCGGACGGCGGGGCCTCCCGCGAGGCCTCTGTCTCTGCGCTCTCGAGGGACGGCGGATGTTCCAACATCTGCGCCTCCTCAGGAAAGAATGGCGTTGGCGCCATGGTACACTTCCGCCCGCGAAATCGTCATGATTTCGTCCACCACTGAGGGAGGCAATTCATGCGACGAATCCTATGGCTCGCCCTTCTGGCCGCCGGTCTTCTGACGGCTGTCAGCCCCGCGCAGGCGCAACGCTATCGTACCCGCCAATACGACCGGCCCCGCACCCTGGAGGGGCGCGCGATCGCCACGGCTCACCTGGGCATTTCATCGCCGAGCGGTGACTTCGGAGACGTTTTCGACTCGGGTCTCGGGTTCGGCGGCTCCCTGGGCTACGGGATCAGCCGTCGAGTGATGCTCTCGGTAGCGATCTCCCACCACGAATTCGGGGGCGACCTCCCGCGCGATGAAGCCTCGATGACGCCGGTCACGTTCAATGCTGACTACGCTTTTCCCACCAACAGCCGAATCATCCCCTTCATCGGCGGCGGGATCGGGATGTACCACCACTCGGAGACGGTTCAGGACCTCTTCGGGCCGGGCGTCGACTTCCAGGACGACGAAACCGCATTCGGATGGAATCTCGGCGCCGGCCTGGCCGGACCCATCGGAAGAAAAACGCTCCTGGGCGCGGGCTTCCGGTTCCATTCCGTCTCCGGGGACCGTCTCCTGGACAGCGAGTTCTTCACGTTCCAGGTCGGGCTGGGATTCTTCTTGTAACCGCGGGGCGGGAGCGGGTGGGTGCTACCGCACGCGCCGCTTCCGATTCTGCGCGAAGTCGACGAACAGGTAGCTGCCGAGGTCCTCTAAGTCGGAGAAGTAGGCCCGGCCCTTGTTGAGCTGCGTGAAGCGCTCGACGAACCGGACGAGATACGGATCCTGCGTCACCATGAACGTGGTGATCGGGATCCGTTTTCTTCGGCACTGCACCGCCTCGTCCAGCGTCTTGTTCACGATCTTGGGGTCGAGCCCGAAGGCGTTCTTGTAGAAGCGCCCGTTCTCGAAGATGGCCGACGGCTTGCCGTCGGTGATCATGAAGATCTGCTTGTTCACGTGCTTCTGCCGAGCCAGGATCTGCTGCGCGAGCTGGAGCCCCGCCTTCGTATTCGTGTGATACGGCCCCACGGACACGTACGGAATGTCCCGCAGCTTCACCTCCCACGCGTCGTCCCCGAAGAGGACCACCGAGAGAGAGTCCTTGGGGTACTGCGTCAGGATC
>JANLXD010000515.1:0-1634 GCA_031364935.1 Candidatus Eiseniibacteriota bacterium | reverse complement strand
TTCCTCCACGCCCCCGACACCTACATGGAGAAGATCGCGGTGGGCTCCAAGGCCGCCGGGGCGATCGACCTGTCGCGGACCGTTGAGGAGAATCTCGAGGCGATCGCGGCCGCCAAGGGTTACGGCCTCGAGGACCTGACGGTCGTCGTCCTGGACCGGCCGCGCCACGAGGAGCTGATCCAGAAGATCCGGAAAGTCGGCGCCCGCATCCACCTGATCCCGGACGGCGACGTCTCCGCGGCCATGGCCACCTCGGTCGAATCGACCGGCGTCGACGTGCTCATCGGAATCGGCGGCGCCCCGGAAGGGGTGCTCGCGGCGGCCGCGCTCCGCTGCCTTGGCGGCGCGATGCAGGGACGGCTCCGCTTCCGGAGCGACGCCGAGCGGCAGCGCGCCCGGCGCATGGGGATCGAAGACGACGATCGCATCTACACCGAGACCGACCTGGCGCGCGGCAAATCGATCATCTTCGCGACCACCGGCGTGACCGACGGCGACATGCTCGACGGGGTCCGCTTCAGCGGGACCGGCGCCGAGACCCACTCGATGGTGATGCGCGCGGAAACGGGGACAGTGCGCACGCTCCGGACGAGCCACCGCTTCTCCTCGGACGGCCGCCCCGTCAGCATCGAGCCGTTCGAAGCCGTCCGCCGCGCCTAGCTCCGTGGCGCGCGACCACCAGGACCCCCCCGAAGCGCCCCTCGACCTTTTGGCGGTCGGCGCCCACCCCGACGACGTGGAGATCTCCTGCGGCGGGACACTCGCGGCCGCCGCCGCGCAAGGCCTGGCGGCGGGGATTCTCGATCTGACGCGCGGCGAGCTGGCGACCAACGGCACTCCCGAGATCCGCGCGGCCGAGGCGGCCGATGCCGCGCGCATCCTGGGCGTTCGCGGCCGGTGGAACGCCGGCCTCCCCGATGGGGCCATCCATGCGCACGACCCCGAGCAGGTGCGCCGCGCGGTGGAGTGGATCCGGAAGCTCAGCCCCGACGTGCTCGTGGTCCACTACCCGCGCGACCGGCACCCCGACCACGTGGCGGCGGCCGAGCTGATGGATCGCGCCATCTACCTCGCGGGACTCCGGCGCTTCCCCGCCGAGGGGAATCCGTTTCGCCCGCGCGTCCGCTATCACTTCGCGTCCCGGATCGGCTTCACGCCCTCGTTCGTCGTGGACGTGACGGCTTCGTGGGAGGCGAAGCGAGGCTCGATTCTCGCCCACAAGAGCCAGGTCACCCGGCAGGCGCCGGAGGCGCGCCCCACGCCGCTCAACCGGGAAGGGTTTCTCGACTTCGTGGAGTCGCGGGCCCGGCACTACGGCGGGATGATCGGGGTGCTCTACGGCGAGCCGTTCCACACGACGGAGCCGATCGGCGTCCGCGCGCTCGACGCGATCTTCCGGACGCCTCGTCCGGTTCCGGGCGCCTTTACCGGCTAGGAGACGCGAGCGCCGCGCGCGCGGCGCGAAAAGCGCGGAGCCGCTCCGCGTAGCGCGCGTTCCCGCGGGCGAGCCGCGCGGCGCGCTCTGCGGCTTGGACCGCCCGTTCCAGATCCCCCGCCCGATACGCCGCCTCGGCCACCGTGTCGAGGATGTTCGGATCGTCCGCGCGGGCCGCCGCGGCGGCCTCCGCGAACCG
>JANLXD010000514.1:0-1765 GCA_031364935.1 Candidatus Eiseniibacteriota bacterium | reverse complement strand
TGATCGTGTCGACGCCCGCCGTCTTCAAGAGCGTCGCCCCCTCGATCATCTTCCGCGGCCGGATGCCGCGCGGCGGATCCACCTCCACGCTCACCACGAACTCGCGCCGGGCCAGCTTCGCGGCCAACCCCGAGCGCTGCGTCGGGTCGGTCGGGGGCGGCGCCTCTTCGACGGTCGATGGGGCTGGGGAAGGTGCCGGGGCCGGTGCGGTGCCGTCGCGGCCCTTCCCGCCCGCGGGCCGGCGAGCCAGCGCCTCTCGCATCCGCCGGATGTGCGTGGGCGTCGTGCCGCAGCACCCGCCGATCAGGCGCGCGCCGGCGTCGGCGAAGCGGGTCGCGTAGTCGGCGAAGTACTCCGGCGAGGAGAGGTAGATGAAGCGCCCGTTGACCAGCCGCGGCATGCCCGCGTTCGGCATGACGGCGATGGGGCGATCGGTCTTCCGCCGGTAGCGTCCGACGATCTCGAGCAGCTCATTCGGCCCGACGCTGCAGTTGGCGCCGATCACGTCCACGGCCTTCGCCGCGAGCGCGCGCACGACGTCTTCCGGGTAGGTGCCATGGAGGGTGCGGCCGTCTTCCGTGTAGGTCATCTCCACGACCAGCGGCAGGTCCGCCGTGACCGAGCGCACCGCGTCGACGGCGAGGAGCGCCTCGTTCAGGTCCGTCTGCGTCTCCACCAGGATGAGATCCACTCCGCCCTCGACCAGCCCCTCGGCCTGCTCGCGGTAGGCGTCGAGCGCCTCCCCTTTGGGAATGGTCCCCAGCGGCGCCACCGGCTTCCCCAACGGGCCGATCGCTCCCGCCACGAAGACCGGCTCCCCCACTTCCTCGCGCGCGTTCCGCGCCACCTGGGCGCCCGCGCGGTTCACCTGACGCGCCGATTCCGTCACGCCGTGCGCGGCCAGGCGGAAGCGGTTCGCGCCGAAGGTATTCGTCTCGATCACGTCGGCGCCCGCGCGGATGTACTCGCGGTGGACCGACTGGATCAAGGCGGGATCGGTGAGATTGAGCGCGTCGAAGGAGCGGTCGAAGGGGATTCCCTTGTCGTAGAGAAGGGTCCCCATCGCGCCGTCGGCCAGCAGGATTCCCTGGTCCAGCCGCTTCAGAAACGGATGGCGCGCGCGCGCGCCGGGCTCTTCCACCATGGGTGGCATCGTACTATACTGCCCGGCTCACCATTCGATTCCAATTCCGGAGGATCATCTGAATCTCCTCGTGTTCGTGAAGCAGGTGCCCGACACCGAGACCCGCATCCAGATCAAGGACGGGCAGGTGGACACCTCCAGCGTGAAATGGGTGGTCAATCCCTACGACGAGTTCGCCATCGAAGAGGCGCTCCGGATCCGCGAGAAGCTGGGCTCCGGCAAGGTCACCGTGGCGAGCCTGGGCCCCGACCGCGTCAAGGACGCCATCAAGTACGGGCTCTCGCTCGGCGCGGACGAAGGCGTGCACGTGAAGGGCGACGGCGTCGCGCTCTGGGATCCGTCGTGCGTCTCCACCGCGCTCGCGGCGGCCGCGCGGAAAATCGGCTTCGACCTGATCCTCACGGGAAAGCAGGGCGTGGACTACGACTGGTCGCAGGCGGGTGTCATGCTCGCCGAGCGGCTCGACCTGCCTCACGTCTCTGTTGTCGTGGAGCTGCACGTGGACCCGGCGGCGAAGAAGGGCACGGCGAAGCGCGAGGTCGAAGGCGGCGTCGAGACCGTCGAGTTCGAGCTGCCAGCCGTGATCACCGCGCAGAAGGGGTTGAACGAGCCGCGCTACGC
>JANLXD010000470.1:0-3314 GCA_031364935.1 Candidatus Eiseniibacteriota bacterium | reverse complement strand
GTGCCGTCCGACGCGACGCGGATCGCCTCGCCCACGATGTCGCGCATCCCCCGCTCGTCGACCTCGCGGATGGAGAAGACCGTCACGCCGCTCTCCTTGAGGATCCGGCGCTCCCCCGGGTCCAGATCGCGGACGCCGATGAGGGCGGTGTTCTTCGCCTTCACCTTCGGCGCCCGGCCGCCGAGGCGGACCAGGTCCGGGTCGCCCAGCCCGAGGGAGACGGCGAGCGACATGCCGTGGATGTTGCCCGAGGGCGTGGTGGCGGGTGTGTTGCTGTCGCCGTGGGCGTCGAACCAGATGAGCCCCAGCGGGCGGGATTTCCGGTCGAAGTGATTGGAGGCCCCGGCCACCGACCCGATCGCGATCGAGTGGTCGCCCCCCAGGACGAGCGGCGTGTGCCCGTCGCCGTGGATCCGCTCGACCTCGACGCGGAGCGTCTCGCACGCGGCCAGGATCGCCTCCTTGTACCGGAGGCTGTTGGCGCCCACGGGGAGCGTCTCGGGGATCATGACGTCGATGTCCCCGGCGTCCTTCACGCGGTGTCCCAGGGCCTCCAGGCGCGGCTCGAGCTCGGCGATCCGGATCGCCGAGGGACCCATGTCGACGCCGCGGCGTCCCGCGCCCAGATCGACGGGGGCTCCGATGATCTCGATGGTTCGGGGTGAGAAGGGAGCGGTGGGGGTGAAGCCCATACGAACGACTAGTGACGGCCTCGCCGCATGCGCTCGGCAGGCGTCACCTTGCGCGGCCTGCGACCGCCGCCCGGCTGCTCGGCGGAGGCCGAAGGGGTCGCGCCGCCCGGGCGGGGCTCGCGCCGGGTTTCGAAGGGCGCAGTCGAGGGCCTGCCGCCGCCGGAGCGCGAGCTGCCGCCATGGCGACCGGGGCCGCCATGCCGCGCGCCGCCCCCACTCCTAGCGCCGCCGCCGCGCGCGCCGTCTCGCGAGGGCGCGCCATGGCCCGTGCGGCGCGAGCCGCCCGCGCTCGACTGGTCCTCGTCCCGATGGCGCCGGTCGTCCGTCGGACGCGCCTTGTAGTCGAAATCGGGCAGGGTCACGCGCGGGATCGCGCGCCCCAGGAATTTCTCGACCGCCATCATCTGCTTTCCCTCTTCGGGAGCCATCAGCGTGAACGCGTCGCCCACCGCGTCGACGCGCCCCGTCCGCCCGATGCGGTGCACGTAATCCTCGGGGGTGTGGGGGACGTCGTAGTTGATGACGTGCGTGATTCCCTCGACGTCGATGCCGCGCGACGCGATGTCGGTTGCGACCAGGACCTGCACCCGTCCGCGCCGGAGGTCGCCGAGCGCGCGCTCCCGCTGGCTCTGGCTCCGGTTCCCGTGGAGGGTCGCGACCGAGTGGCCGCGCCGGAGGAGGAGCTTCGTCAGGCGGTCGGCGCCGTGCTTGGTGCGCGCGAACACGATGACGCTGCTGACTTCGTCGCGCGAGAGCATGGCGTCGAGCAGGTCGGTCTTCCGGTCGCGGCTCACGGGGTAGACGGCCTGGGTGATCCCGGCGGCGGGGCGGGACGGCGGAGCCAGATCGACGCGCGCCGGGTTCCGGAGCGCGTCCTTGGCTACCGAGTTCAGCTCCGGCGGCATCGTGGCCGAGAAGAGCATCGTCTGGCGCTCCGTCGGGAGATGGCGAAGGATTCGCCGCAGATCCGGCGCGAATCCCATGTCGACCATCCGGTCCGCCTCGTCCAAGACCAAGATTTCGATGAAGTCGAGGCGCAGCGCCAGCCGGTCGTGGAGATCGAGCAGGCGGCCCGGCGTGGCGACCAGAAAATCGAGGCCCTGCTTGAGCATTCTTTCCTGGGGCGGCAGGGGCACGCCGCCGTAAACGACGCCCACCCGGATGTCGGTGAAGCGGGCATAATCGCGGGCATTCGTCTCCACCTGGGCGGCCAGCTCCCGGGTCGGCGTGAGCACCAGGGCGCGCAGCCGCTTCGGCCCCTCGAGGAGCCGCGTGAGCATCGGCAGGACGAATGCGGCGGTCTTCCCAGTGCCGGTCTGGGCGGCCGCGATCAGATCCTGCCCCGTGAGCACCAGGGGGATCGCGCGACGCTGTACAGGCGTGGGCTCGGTGTATCCGGCGGCCCGGACCCCCTTCAAGACGGCGGGGGGCAGGCCCAATGAGGCGAATGGCATCGGGACACTCTACAACGAAAGGAGCCTCCGCGTATGCTGCTGATTCGAAGACCCGCTCCCGACGAGCATGCCCCCTACTATGGCCGCTACATCGAATTGGTCGCGGGCGAGGACCCTCTCCGCGCGCTTCGCGAAGGCGCCGAGGAGACCCGCCGGTTCCTCGAGCCGCTTCCCGAGAGCAAGGGCGACACGCGCTACGCCGCCGGGAAGTGGAGCGTGAAGGAGGTGCTCGTCCACGTGGCCGACGGCGAGCGGGTCTTCGCCTACCGGGCCCTTCGCTTCGCGCGTCAGGACGAAACCCCGCTTCCGGGATTCGACGAGAATCGCTGGGTCGCCGGGCTCTCCACGTCGGGACGCACGTTGGCGAGTATCCGCGAGGAGCTTCGGGCCGTGCGCGAGGCCACGCTCGCGTTCTTCGGAAACCTCGACGCCGAGGCCTGGGATCGCTCAGGCACCGCGAACGACGTCCGGATGAGCGTCCGCGCGGCGGCGTTCGTGATCGCCGGGCACGAGATCCATCACCGGAACATTCTCCGCGAGCGCTACCTGCGCTGATCTTCGATGACCTCGCTGATCCGCGTTATCTGTGCTGATCCAGAGCTCCCTGGCCCGGCGTGCCGCTCAAGAAAACGGCGCTGCGTGCCGATTCTTTGATCGATCCGGGACCGGTCCGGACACAGGGGGAGCGATGGACAAGCACGAGCGCGGGTGGGATATCCAGGAGGGGCGGCTGGACCAGCCGCTGCCGCACTGGAACGGCAGCTACCGCGGCGACAAGAAGCGGCTCCCCAAGGTCGTCCAGAAGCTGCTGCTCGGCCGGCCCCTCACCCCCGAGGAGAAGGCCGAGCTCTTGTGGCGGTTCCACGAGCTGGACGTCGGCAAAAAGGCGCGTAACCGAGGGATGGCCGGCGTGCTCGCGGTGCTCCTGACGATCGGCATCCTGGCGCTGATTGCCGCGTTCCCGCCGGAATGGCTGAGGCGTGAGTTTACGCTGTTCCTGTCTTCGGGGCGGGGGTAGTCCCACGCGGGTGTCGGCTTGCATGGAGACTTAGCGCTACGCGTTTTGGGCGCGCGGAGAGGCAACGCTCCGGGGGACCTCCGCAGGCTTCGATCTGCGTCAGCAGATCGGAGTCGAGGACAGGACCCCGGAGCGTTGCCTCCCCGCGCG
>JANLXD010000458.1:0-2457 GCA_031364935.1 Candidatus Eiseniibacteriota bacterium | reverse complement strand
CGCGCGGGGCTTGACTTCCGGCCCGGCCACCCTCTAGACTGCATCGCTCTAAGTCGCTCGTAACTCGTCATTTATATCTCTCGTGGAGGCCGTGGCGGCGGCATGCGAATTGGAGTCCTGACGGGCGGTGGGGATTGCCCCGGGCTGAACGCGGTCATTCGCGCGGTCGTGCAACGGGCCATCAAGGGCTTTGACTGGGAAGTCCGCGGCATCCGACACGGATGGCGCGGCCTGCTCGTCGATGAGATCGAAGGGCTCGACCTCTCCAAGGTGTCGGGGATTCTGCCGCGCGGCGGGACGATCCTCGGCACCTCCCGCACGAACCCGTTCAAGGAGAAGGACGGCCCCGCGCGCATCCAGGCGGCCCTCAAGGAGCACCGCATCGACGCGCTGGTCGCGATCGGCGGAGAAGACACGCTGGGCACGGCCTGCAAGCTGGCGCTGGACGGCCTCCCGGTCGTCGGAGTCCCGAAGACCATCGACAACGACGTGAACGGCACCGACGTCACCTTCGGCTTCGACACCGCGCTCACGGTGGCGACGGAAGCGATCGATCGTCTCCACACCACCGCCGAGTCGCACGACCGCGTGATGGTGGTGGAGGTGATGGGGCGCCACGCGGGATGGATTGCGCTCGAGAGCGGGATCGCGGGCGGCTCGGACCTGACGCTGCTCCCGGAGTTCCCGCTGCCCTTCAGCGAGCTGACCGGGATGGTGCGGCGGCGCCACGACCGCGGAAAGAGCTTCAGCATCATCGTGGTCGCCGAAGGCGCGCGCCTCGCGGACGAGGCTGGCCAGTCGCCGCACGTGGCCAGCGAGAAGAAGGACGCCTTCGGTCACGTCCGCCTGGGCGGAATCGGCGCCACCCTGGCCGGCCGGCTGGAGGAGGAGACCGGGTTCGAGACGAGGTATACGATCCTGGGGCACATCCAGCGCGGGGGCTCGCCGACCGCGTTCGACCGGGTGCTCGCCTCGCGCTTCGGGATCGCGGCCGTGGACCTCGTCGCCGCGAAGGGGTTCGGCCGGATGGTATCCCTGCGCGGCACCCGCATCGTGGACGTCCCGCTGACCGAGGCGGTCGGGGCGCTCAAAACCGTCGGGCCTGATCTATACGAGATGGCCCGCGTCTTCTTCAGCTAGGAGGGAACGTGCGCGTCGGGATCAACGGGTTCGGGCGGATCGGGCGTCTCGTGCTCCGGGCCGCGCTCAAGCGGAACGAGTCGATCGATTTCGTGGCGGTGAACGACGTCACGGACGCGCAGACCCTCGCCCATCTCCTGACGTACGACTCGATCCACGGCCCGTGGCCCGAGAAGTTCACGGTTTCCGACGGCGGGCTCTGTGTCGGCAACAAAACGATCCGCGTGCTCTGCCACACCAAGCCCGAGGAGCTCCCGTGGAAGGAGCTGGGGGTCGACGTGGTGCTGGAATGCACGGGGCACTTCACCGACCGCGACAAGGCGGCCGTCCACCTGGCCGCGGGCGCGAGGCGGGTCCTGGTCTCCGCTCCGTCGAAGGGCGCCGACGCGACGTTCGTCATGGGCGTGAACGAGCGCACGTTCGATCCGGCGAAGCACCACGTGGTGTCGATCGCGTCCTGCACGACCAACTGCCTCGCCCCGGTCCTCTCGGTCCTGGACGAAGCGTTCGGCATCGAGCGCGGTCTCATCACGACGGTGCACGCCTACACCAACGACCAGCGGCTCCTCGACGCGCCGCACAAGGACCTCCGCCGCGCGCGGGGGGCGGCCCAGTCGATGATCCCCACCTCGACCGGCGCGGCCAAGGCGATCGGTCTGGTCCTCCCCTCGCTTCAGGGGAAACTGGACGGGATCGCGATCCGCGTTCCGGTGGCCTGCGGCTCGCTGATCGACGTGACGGTGGAGACCTCGCGGTCGGTCGCGGTGGCCCCGGTGAACCAGGCGATGAAGGCGGCGGCGGGCGGGCGGCTGAAGGGCATCCTCCAGTACACCGAGGACCCGATCGTGTCGCAGGACGTGGTGGGAAACCCGCACTCGTCGATCTTCGACGCGCCCCTCACCATGGCGCTCGGGGATCGAATGGTGAAGATGTTCGCCTGGTACGACAACGAGTGGGGATTCTCGAACCGCATGGTCGACGCGCTCCTCCTCCTGGGCCGCAAGTCGTAGCGTGGCGCTCCGCCGGCTGAGCGCGCTGGAGGTGGCCGGCCGCGCGATCTTCGTGCGCGTCGACTTCAACGTGCCGCTCTCTCCGGACGGCGAGGTGGCGGACGACTCGCGCATCGTCGCATCGCTCCCCACGCTCCGCTACCTGCTGGACAAGGGCGGCCGCCTGGTGGTCGGGTCGCACCTCGGTCGTCCCAAGGGGAAGCGCGATTCCAAGCTCAGCCTGAAGCCGGTGCGGGAGGCGCTCGGAAAATACCTCCGCGCGCCGGTGGCCTTCGCCGAGACGATCGTGGGTTCCGAGGCGGAGGCG
>JANLXD010000342.1:0-1889 GCA_031364935.1 Candidatus Eiseniibacteriota bacterium | reverse complement strand
AGACCACGGCGTACCGTCGCGGTGATACCTTCACCCGTGGACCGGCGTGCGCGCCGAAGCAGTTCCGCGGGAACCTCGATCGTGACCTTCTGCCTGGAAGCCATACGTCATTCTACCAGTCTCGAGGCCAGTAACTACTATGGTTTCTCTACGGCTCCCTGAACTTCCGCCCATTACGGCGACTTGGTGCAGCTCTGGGATCTCGCATCGTGCGCCCGTTCTCTTGGCGGGAGCGAAGCGCGATGACGCGTCACGGGGTCAAGGACGCGGAGCTCGAGCGGGTCCAGCACGGGGAGTCAGAACCGGCTTTTTCATCCTCACCCACGGGCTTCGGGGCGCGGCCTGGACGCGTTAACCGGGCAACCGCGCCGGCGAGTGATCCTGATGGCGATGGGCGGAGGCGGAGATCGCGGCCGAGATCTGCGCCACCATGCGCTACTCGACGCCGAACGCGGCGGCGGTGCTTCTGCTGCCCGCCGCGCTGCGGGCGAACCCCGCGATCTTCCCGCCCCCGGACGTGCTCGCGCGCGCGGAGCTCATCGAAGACGTCGGCGAGGCCACGGTGCTCTACGACCGGCTGTGGACGGAGGTGAAGTCGAGATAGGGGCGTACCGGACCGGACGGAGGACGCCCGCACGAGTTGGGGCGTCCCCCCCCGGAGAGCCGGCTGAAGTTCCCGCGGCCTAGAACGGGCAGTTGCCGGGGCTCGGCTCGTCAATCCGCCTCGCCGCACCCCTCGGAACGAGCGACGTCACGTACACGACTGTCTCGATGCTGCCTTCGTTGCGGACGAGGTGGACGTCGCCGCCCTGATCGACGAACCCCGACCCTGCCGCGAAGACCTGCGGCGTGCAGTCAGGATCATCTCCGCGGTAGAGGGTCAGGGCGCCTGCCTTGATGATCACGAGGCTCGGCCCAGGGTGCGAGTGCCAGCCGAAGGTCCCGCCCGGCGCGATCCTGTTCTCCAGGACGTAAAGATCGGACTCCCCCTTGGTGTTGATCCGAGCCTGCCAGCTGCTCGAGAGCGTCTTCGCGTCGATCTCGTCGAACTGCCCCACGGCGAAAAGGGTGCTGGTCACGCCCGAGGGGGTTGTCGCCAGCACGTTGCCGGCGTACACGGCTACGCCGACGATGCCGACGACCAATAGCCACTTCAGTTTCACGCGGATTCTCGACATAGGACCTCTTTCGAATTGCGGCTGGTTCGAACGCCCACCGCTCGAGCTATGCAAGCCGCTGGTGCACGATCGGAGCATTGGCGCACGCGGGCAAGCGGCAATCTGTCGCGCCGCAGCGATCCAGCTCTTTGCGGTTGAATGCCGTCGATTGCCGCGGTGAGGCGCGCACGCTACAATCGCGTCCCCATCCGCGCCAGCCCAGACCGACCTGGAGACCCCATGGACGAACCTTCGGCAGGCTCGCCAGCACTCTTCGTGAAGCCGCCCGAAGACCGGCTGGATTCGTGGAAAGAAATTGCCGCGTACCTCAAGCGCGACGTCAGCACGATTCAGCGCTGGGAAAAGCGGGAGGGTATGCCTGTCCGCCGCCATCTTCATGACAAGCTGGGTTCCGTTTACGCCTTCCGATCCGAGCTGGATGCCTGGGCGCGCGGCCGGAATCTGCGCTCCACCGGGGAGGGGGCACCAGTCGTCGAGGATGGCGAGGAACCGATCGCATCCCCGACCTCCAGATGGACGTCTCGCAGATGGAGCCCATGGGGGCTCGCGGGCAGGCTGACGACGGTGGGAGTCGTTGTGGCAGCAGGCACGACCTTCTGGCTCCGCCAGAGCACGGATTACTTCTGGCGCAGCCCCATCGCCGATGTGCGGTTCCAGCAGCTCACCGATTTCCACGGCAGCGAACAGGCGGCCGCCGTCTCACGCGACGGG
>JANLXD010000282.1:0-3662 GCA_031364935.1 Candidatus Eiseniibacteriota bacterium | reverse complement strand
TCCTGCTCAACGAGATACGCTCCCAGATCCGGCACGCGAAGGCGCGGCCGGTGGCTGGCGAGCTCGACACCGACCTATCCGCGAACGGCAAGTCGCCTCTGGAGGAGCTGGTCGGTCGCGAGCTGATGGAGCGGTACGAATCCGCCCTGGAGCGGCTGACCCCGGAACAGCGGGAAGCCGTCATCATGCGGATCGAGATGGGTCTCAGCCATCAGGAGGTCGCCGATGCTCTGGGCGCCCCCTCGCCCGACGCGGCGAGGATGATCGTGGCCCGAGCGCTGGCCCGCCTGGCGGAGGAGCTGCGAGATGACTGAGCCGCCCGAACCGGGCCCACCATGAACACCCCCGACGACAAATCGAGCCGCTGGGAGCTTCGGGTCGCGGCCGACATCGGAGACCGGACCCCGGTGGACTGGGGCGACGAGCTGGCGAAGGACCCGACGATGGCTGGGCGGGTGAGCGGGCTTCGGAACCTCGAGCGGCTCGCGGCGGCGCACGCGCGGATGTCCGAGGATGTCGCGGACGACCCGTTCGCGTTCATCGGCATCGTGCTCCTGCACTACCGGATCGTCGAGTGGGTCGGCTCGGGCAACATGGGGACGGTCTATCGGGCCCAGGACGGGCACCTCCCGAGACAGGTCGCCATCAAGGTTGTTCCCACGAAGCGCATCGCCCACGAGACCTTGCGTGAGATTCTCCTCCGCGAGGCCCGGATCGCGTGCTCGATCAACCATCCCAATGTCGCGACGATCCTCGACGTCGGTGAAGACGAGAGGTGCGTGTTCGTCGTGATGGAGTTCGTCCTAGGGACGACGCTCTCGGAACTGATCCGCGAGCATCCGATCCCGACCAGCACGGTGGTGGAGTATGGGATCCAGATCGCGTCGGCGCTCCAGGCCGCTCATGATGCGGGCATCGTCCACCGCGATCTGAAGAGCGCCAACATCGCCGTCACTAAGAGTGGCCTGCTCAAGGTGCTCGATTTCGGCATCGCTGTTAGAGTCTCCGAATCCCCAACAAGGGGCGCATCGGACTCGGTGTACGGTCCGGCCGGAATGGTGGCGGGCACTCCGGTCTACATGGCGCCCGAGCTCTTGCTGGGCCGGCCGGCGGACGCGCGAAGCGACAACTGGGCGCTCGGGGTCACACTTCAAGAAGTCCTCACCGGGGCGCGGCCGTTCGTCACCGACAATCGGGCGGAATTGGACCGGGCCGTCTTGCGCGACGATCCCACTCCGCTCCCCGGCTCGATCCCCACGCCACTCCGTCGCGTGATCGCGCGCTGTCTGAAGAAGGACCCGGCCCACCGGTACCAGCACGCAAGCGAGGTGCGGGCGGCACTCGAGGCGATCCGCGACTCGCCGCCGGCACGCACGCGGCCGCGCGTCCGTCCTTGGGCTGTCGCCGTCGTCGGTCTTTTCCTCGTGATCGGCGCATGGCTCGCTCGCCACCCTCCAATCCCATCGCGGCACTCCATCCTCGTGTTCCCGGCACGGAACGAGTCCGGCATCGCCGAGCAGCAGTTCCTGGCGGACGGGCTCACCGACCAGCTCATCAACACCTTCGCGCGGCTCTCGCCCTTGAGCGTGATGAGCCGCACCACGAGCTACGCGGTCGCTCGGGAGGCCAAGCCGCTCCCGAGCCTGGCGCGTGAGCATTCGTTCGACATGGTGCTCGAGTCTTCGGTGGCGCGAAACGGGGATCGGGTCCACGTGAACGTGCAGCTGGTGGATGCGCGCTCCGACCGTCACATCTGGGCCCAATCCTACGAACGCCCCCTGCGCGAAATCCTGACTCTGGACCGCGAGATCGCGCGCGGCGTCGCCGGGTCGCTCCGAGTGCGTCTGACCGACAGCGAGCAGACTCGCCTCGCGCCCGCTCCGCCGGTGGAGCTTCCGGTGTACCGCGCCTACGTCCTCGGGCGAACTCTCAAAGCCGAGCGCCGGTACGATCGCGCGCTCGCGTCGTACGCACGGGCGACGGCGCTCGATTCCACGTTCGCTCCCGCGTTCGCTGGCTTGGCCGACTGCTATACGGAGATGGCCTACTACCAGGAGATGAATCCGGGCGAGGCGCTTCCTCGCGCCGCGGCCGCGGCGACACGGGCACTTCAGATCGACTCGACGCAGGGGATGGCTCACCTGGCGCTGGCCTACGTGCATGGAATCCAGCTGGACTGGGCGCGAGCGAAGGCGGAGCTGGACCGGGCGCAGGAAGATGCGCCGGGAAGCCCCGAGGTTTGGTACGGACGCGCGGACTATCTGGGCATTCACGGCCGCGCTGGCGAAGAAGTGAAGGCCATGGAACGGGCGGTGGAGCTGGATCCGCTCTCCGTCCGATACGCAAATGAGCTGGGGCTGGCCTACATGAACGCCCGCAGGTTGGCGGATGCCGCGACCCAGTTCAAACGGGTTGAACGAGAGGGGCGGTCCGACGAGGCTCGCAGGGCACGCGCCTACGGCGCGCGATGCCTCGCGCTCCAGGGTCGAGCCGCGGCGGCCATCGAAGCGCTGCGCCCTCCGGCGGGCTCCGAAGCCACGACCTACGAGATGGAAGAGGTAGCCTATGCGCTGGCGCGCGCCGGGCGGAAGCGCGAAGCCCTGGGAGTCGTCTCGCAACTGACGTCGGGCCGGCGGCCCGGCTCACCCCTCGCGATCGCCGCGGCGCAGCTCGCCGCCGGGGAGAGAGAATCATCCTTCGCGACTCTATTCCGGGCGGCCGCCGATCACGATCCTCGCATCATTTGGCTCGGCGTGGATCAACGCTTCGACGCGATCCGTGGCGATCCACGCTATGCGACTCTGATGCGCGGCATGGGGCTGGGCCCAGCGGCCTGACGCTTTGCGGGAGCCCCTTTCGAAATGGGGCTACCGCAGAAACGAAACGGCCCGCGGTTTGAGCCGCGGGCCGGACCTTCGACTAGCTTGCGTGAACTTCTACCGTCCAGTGTTCCCGGTCGTGCCGCCACCGGTGCGGCCGGTGTCGCGCCGCCCCTGATTGCCGCCACGTCCGGTGCCGCCACCCTCGTTGCCACCGTCGCGGTCCTTGCCACCGTCGCGGTCCTTGCCACCCTGGAATTCGCGATCGAGGTCATCGTCATCCTGGCCATCCTGCCGACCATCCTTGTTCGTTCTGCCAGTGTTCTGATCATCCTGCTTGTGAGGGTTTCTATCTGGTTTCATTTGAGAACTCCTTTGGTTGTGGGCGCCTCTTGTAGCCGGCAAGGAGTTGAGCATACGAAATGCCAATGCTGGAGGCGTCGAATGGAGGCGGAGATACGGCGCGCAGGCTCAATATCGTGTTGAGCAGGTTTTGCATCGTTGTACCGCGAGCTTCCTGTTCTATCCCGCTACACCCTTCCCGGTGGCTCCATTCTGGAAAGCTCGCGTAGATTGCTGATCACCCGGCGCAGCAGAAGGCCGCCCATCGACAGCGCGGCGGCGATGCCGGCCAAATCGAAAACAGTCATTCGCACATGACCCACGGTGAACGGAATCGGCCCGATGACGAGCGCGGCCGTGTTGAGCAGGAAGAGGACGCCGCGGGCCTCGGTGGGACCCAGGATTCCATAGCCGTAGCGGAAAACGCCGAAGACGTGGGTCTCGAGATAGACGTTGATCGAGAGGATGAGGTAGGCGATCACGATCGCGAGCCCGACCGAG
>JANLXD010000266.1:0-3676 GCA_031364935.1 Candidatus Eiseniibacteriota bacterium | reverse complement strand
TTCTGCCGGGCGCCGCGCTTCCCCCAGAGCTCGACCTCCTGGCTGACGCCGATCTCATGAGAGCCGTCGGTGCCGGATCCGAGGGTCTGCCCGCCGCGGGACATCTGCGCTTCAAATTCCGGATTGAACTGCCGGACGCGGGCAAAGGTTGATTCCGCTCGCGCAACCGCAAGCCCGGCGCGCATCACACGGGCTTCCGGATTGTGCTCGCGCGCGAAGTCGAGAGCGGCAGGAAGCGTGAGGGTGTCGGGAAGTTCTGCCTCCGCGTACCCGTTTCCCGCCGACGCCTCGAGAAGCTCCTGCTCCGAGGTCGCAATCCGCTGCGCGGCCATCCCGGCCGACGCGAGTACAGCCGTGCACGCGAGGACCGCGAGACCGCGGTTCAGCCAATAGATCATCGATGTACCACCTTTCGATCGGGCGATCGAAGTGCCCGACGAATGTCCACGACGCGCAGTTAGCGCGCGATTACGCCAGAATTAGGACGAAGCGAGGACGCTAGGCGGGAAGCGGGGGGCTGCGTGGAGACTGTGAGGAGGTGGCAGGATGAGGCGGAGACTTTGAATGTGACTGAGCGACGCCTCCAGGTTCCGGGGCATCGGGCGTGCGCTCGGGCGCAATCGTCGGAGGCAGTGTCGCTAGAAGCACCGAGCTACTGCTCGGTGGAACAATCCAAACGGGGGCAGGCAGGAGGATCGTGAGGAGTTGGAGGCAGCTGGCGCAACACGGATCCGACTCGGGCGCGTCCTCCGGTGTGGACGCGTGATGGCCCGCCTGATGGGTATCGGCGGAGTTCCGCTCGCTCGCCGCCGAAGCAGCTGCCTCGGTTCCCAGGGCAGAACACGCACAGTGGATCTGCGCCAGCGGCAGCACCACTGCGAGCACCAGCCCCAGGATCATCGCAGACCGTTTCATGAGGACTCTTCCGGGTGGTTCGTCCTCACGCCAGTCATCGTTCGAGCATTCACCACTCCCTAAGATACCCCTGCCGGCCGAGGTGGGTGCAAAGTATTTATTTTTGTCCCCCTCACCGTCTTTCCGGGTTCGACGCGACGATCTCCCCTTTCTGCACCCTGGCTTCGGCCGCTCGAGGCGCTTATCAATGATCTGGATCGCTATCTCACGGGCCTGGGCACTCTTCGGTCCGGCGGACTGGCAACTCACGGCAGCGAGCGTGATGGCGGCCAATAACGCTCCGGCAGGCGGCGCCCCTTCCACCACGCGTACACCGCGGGATAGACCACCAGCTCCAGAACGAACGACGTGAGCACCCCGCCCACCATCGGTGCGGCGATCCGCTTCATGACGTCGGCTCCACTCCCCTGCCCGAATAGGATGGGAAGCAGACCGAAGAGAATCGCGCAGACCGTCATCATCTTGGGACGAATCCGGTGCGCGGCCCCTTCCACGATCGCCTCGGTCAGATCCTCGCGGTCCCGGAGCGCCCCGCGCGCGGTGCGCTCCTGATGCGCCAGCTTCAGATAGAGCAGCATCACGACTCCCGTCTCCGCGTCGAGGCCCGCGAGCGCGATCATACCGACCCAGACAGCGACGCTCAGGTGATAGCCCAGAATCCAGAGGATCCCTACGGCCCCCACGAGCGAGAATGGCACGGCCATCATCACGAGTGAGGCCTCGGCCACCGATCGGGTATTGAAATACAGGAGGCCGAAGACGAGGAGCAGCGTGAGCGGCAGGACCAGGGCAAGCCGCGCGGCGGCCCGCTCGTAATACTTGAACTGCCCGGACCAGTCGAGCCGGTACTTCGGCGGCAGGGTCACGTGGCGCGCGACCGCCCGCTTCGCGTCATGCACGTAGTTCGCCAGCGGCCGCCCTGAAACGTCGACGGAGACGAGGCCGAAGAGCTGGCCGTCCTCTTCCTGGAGCATGGGCGGACCCGTGCGGAACTGCATCTGCGCGAGCTGCGCCAGCGGGACTTGCCCGCCGGCGGGCACGGGGACGAGGATCCTTCCGAGCGCGGCCGGGTCATCGCGGAATCCACGCGCGTAGCGCACGTTGATCGCATAGCGCTCTCTCCCTTCGACGGTCTGGGACACGGGCATCCCGCCGACCGCCGTTTCGATCACGTCCTGCACGTCGGCGATCGTGAGGCCGTAGCGCGCGGCCGCTTCGCGATCGATGTCGAAGTCCAGGAAGTACCCGCCCGTCACTCGCTCGGCGAAAACACTGCGCGTTCCCGGGACTTTGCGGAGAGCCTCCTCAATCTGGATCGCTACCCGCTCGATGGTGCCCAGGTCCGGGCCGAACACCTTCACCCCCACCGCGCTCCGCACGCCGGTGGCGAGCATCTCGTTCCGGGTCTGGATCGGCATCCACCAGATGTTGGACATGCCGGGAACGCGGACGCGGGTGTCCATCTCGGAGATCAGGCGCTCCCACGTCATTCCCGGGCGCCATTCCGACTCCGGCTTGAGCGCGACCACCGTCTCCACCATGGAGAGCGGCGCCGGGTCGGTAGCGGTGCGCGCACGGCCGATCTTGCCGAAGACCGTCTTCACTTCGGGAATCTGGGCCAGCTCGCGGTCCATTTCCTGTAGGACACGAGCCGCTTGGGCCTCGGAGATCCCCGGCGGCGCGGTCGGCATGTGGAGAATCGTTCCCTCGTTCAAGGGGGGCATGAACTCGCTCCCCAGCGAGAGGTAAACCGGGATGGTCGAGAGCACGAGCAGAAGGGCTCCGAGCACCACCCAGCGCCGATGTCGCACCGAGAAGCGGACCACTGGCGCGTAGGCCCGTACGAGGCGCCGCGAGACAGGATGGTCGTGCTCGGGGCGGATCCGGCCCCGGACGAACCATGCGGCGAGCGCCGGAGTCAGCGTCACCGCCAGGAGAGCCGCGAAGAACATGGAATAGGTCTTCGTGAAGGCGAGGGGCTTGAAAAGGCGCCCCTCCGTCCCCTGGAGCGTGAAGATGGGGAGGAACGAGACGGTGATCACCATGAGGGCGAAAAACACCGGACGCCCCACCTCCTGGAGCGCATGCACAACGACGTCGCTCCGCGGCTCTTGGCGCCCGCCGGCCTCCCAGGCTTCGAGCTTCTTGTGCACGTTCTCGACCATGATGATCGAAGCGTCCACCATGGCTCCGATCGCGACCGCAATGCCGCCGAGCGACATGATGTTGGCCGTAAGCCCTTGGCCGTGCATGGGAATGAAGGCGAGGATCACGGCGATCGGCAGGGTGAGGATCGGGACGAGCGCGCTCTTGAAGTGGAACAGGAAGAAAACGATCACGAGGCTCACGATGAGCATCTCCTGGAGGAGCTCGTGCCAGAGTGTGCGCACCGCGCGGTGGATCAGCTCCGACCGGTCGTACGTGACCACGAGCCGCATGCCCGGGGGGAACGAGCCGCCCACTTCTTCGAGGCGGCGCTTCACGCCCTCGATCACGCGAAGCGCGTTCTGCCCCTGCCGCATGATCACGATCCCGCCGACCACCTCGCCCTGACCGTTCAGCTCCGCGATGCCGCGACGCGGCTCCGGCCCGAAGTGGACGACCCCCAGCTGTCCGACGGTGACGGGGACGCCGTCCGCCCCCACCTTGGCCACCACCTGCTCCAGGTCGGCCGTGGAGCGGACGTACCCGCGGCCGCGCACGAAGTGCTCGTGCTCGGCGATCTCGACAACGTTGCCGCCCACGTCGTTGTTCGAGCGGC
>JANLXD010000220.1:0-2582 GCA_031364935.1 Candidatus Eiseniibacteriota bacterium | reverse complement strand
TGATCTGAAGTGGTGTGCTCTGCAAGTGCGCCCGCCCCCATCGGGCCCGATGGACCGCTGTACCTTCCCCGTGAAAAGGTTCCATCATGCACGCGTACGCGTTGACTCATCTCAGCGATGCGGTTCTCCTCCGCGATCTGGCAGCGCTGATCACCCGGGACCGCATCACAACCGCAGCGTTGCTCGCCCACATCGCCGAGGTGGACGCACGTCGGTTGTATCTCCCGGCCGGTTACTCGTCCATGCACGCCTATTGCGTGGATGAGCTCCGCTTGTCCGAGGACGCGGCCTACAAGCGCATCCAGGCGGCGCGGGCGGCCCGGCAGTTCCCCGCCGTTTTTGCCGCATTGGCCGAGGGCCGACTCCACTTGACCGCAGTCGGTCTGCTGGCGCCCCACCTCACGACGGAGAACGCCGAGGAGCTACTGGCGGCGGCGGCGCATCGGCGCAAGTCGGAGATCGAAGAGCTGCTCGGACAGCGCTTCGCGGTGCCCGCGATCATGCGTGCCATCCAGGCACATGCGCCAGCGCATGTTGGATGCACTACGGCGGGTCCCGCTCCCGATGACCAACTTGCGCCGAAGCAAGTTGATCGTAGCCCCGCGGCTCGCGCCTCGGATGACCAACTTGCGCCGGCGCAAGTTGGATGCATCCTCCAACTCGCGATCGGCAAGAGCACCCATGACAAGCTGCGGTACGCGCAAGCCCTGCTCAGTCATTCCGTTCGCTCGGGTGATGTCGCTCAGGTCGTCGACCGGGCGCTCGATGCCTTGATCGTGAAGCTGGAGAAGCAGAAGTTCGGGGCCGCCACCCAGCGGCCTCTGCGGCGAGGCGCGGCTAAAGAGCGGCCGCCGCAAAGTGAACCCACCGGCAGCCGTTACGTCCCGGCGCACGTCCGTCGCGCCGTATGGGAGCGCGATGGGGGTCAATGCACGTTCGTCAGCGCGGCCGGGCATCGCTGCACGGCGCGCAGGCTTCTCGAATTCGACCACGTCGACCCGGTGGCACGCGGCGGCCAGGCGACCGTCGAGCGCATGAGACTGAGGTGTCGTGCGCACAACCAGTTCGAAGCGGAGCGCGCGTTCGGCACTAGCTTCATGAATCGAAAGCGGGACGAAGCTCGGCGCGCGAGAGAGGACGCACGCGCGAGAGAGGACGAACGCGCGAGGGCGGACTCACGCACGAGAGAGGACGCACGCTCGCGAGCCGCTGCCAAAGAACGGGCCAGCGAGGTCGTGGCTGGGCTGCGAGGGCTTGGCTGCCGAGCCGACGAGGCTCGTCGTGCGGCGGAGTACTCGGAGACGCTTCAGGGCGCCCCGCTCGAGGAGCGCATGCGCGCCGCTCTGCAGTTTCTCAGTCGAAAGAGGCTAGATAATCGATTGTTGGCGACTGGAGGGCACCCTATCCCTTGAAGCACTCCTGCAGATGCCACTGTAGATGAACGGGATCAGGATGGTGGTCGGCACTCCCTGGGAGGGCAATCAACTGACCGTGGAGAGGATAGTATGTCCGGCCGTTCTCGAAGTCCTCCCGGAGTCGATTACTCACGATGAAATGGTGCTTCGGATCCACCGCGACGTAGCCCTTGTCGAAGAGTCGATGGATGTCGCTGCGGAGGAGGATCCCGTTCGAGACCTCGTGGACGCCCTCGTCGGCGTACGGCCGTATGTGCGCGGCTTCCAGCACTGGAAGTGAGTGCTCGGAGGTAACGGCGCAGGCGCGCCCGTAGGCAGCCATTACCTCCGACCGGAAGATACCCTGGCCGCGTCTGGGGTGTATCAGGATCGGAGGGCCGAATCGACCGACGTCCTCCTTCGGAGCGTCGCGACCGCTTTCGCCGATCCTTAACCGAGGGTCACGGGCGAGTATTTCCTGCCAGACCCTGGCCCCTTCCCCCACCGAAAGATCATAGGTTTTTCCTTGGACCGTATTTTCCGGCCACTCCGCGGGCGGTCGGATCCACTCGGATTCCGCGAAAAAACAGGGCTCCGACAACATCAGACAGCCGATCAGGTAGTCCCCCGCCGACTTTCTGACTTCCGGCGTATCGCTTCGAAGTCGCTCGATCCTGCGGCGCAGCTCGGCAAAGCTTGGCGCCCCGTTCTTCTCCTCGAAATTCTGCCAGGCCAGCCACGCCGGGAACACATCGTGCCGAACAAAGACTCCATAGCCAACGATCCACCCACCGAAAGGCTTTCTTAGTTTGAAGATGACCGGTGAACCCTCTCGGAGGCTCGGCTTCCTGATATCCGAAGGGCGCCAGAAGTTGACTTCGTCTAGATTCTTCAAGGAACTGAGATGGCGGAACCAGTCGTGGTCCGTGACCGCGATCATGCCATTCATGATGGCCCGCCTAGCTCACCGAGGAGCGCGAGGCGGGGCGGAGGCGAACAGTCGGCTTCACCGAGTCAAGCTAGCCCCGGCGCGCGCCTCCGTCAACCTGGAGGGAGCCGGCTTCAGACTCCTGCATTTTTCCTGCTACAATCCCCTGCCAACAAAAGCCGACAACCGATCCATGCAGCCTGGAGGCACGCTTTGCCCCACACCATCCCGTCCGGCACCCGCCTCGGTCCCTACGAGAT
>JANLXD010000542.1:0-1578 GCA_031364935.1 Candidatus Eiseniibacteriota bacterium | reverse complement strand
TCAAGGAGGCGGCCAAGTATTCCTCGCACATCATCGTGGCGCGCGATGGCCTCGAGGTGAACGGGAAGAGCATCCTGGGCGTCATGATGCTCGCGGCGGAGCGGGGCGCCGAGATCCTGCTTCGGGCGGAAGGCCCCGACGAGAAGGAAGCGCTCGCCGGGATGGTGAAGGTCGTGAACGACAAGTTCGGAGAAGAATGACGACTCTGACCGGCATCGCCGCGTCGCCCGGCATCGGCATCGGGCCCGTCCACATCGTGGATCCCGAGGAGATCGAGGTGTCCTCGGGCTCGATCCCCGCCAGCGGGGTGGCCGCGGAGCAGGAGCGCTTCCGGAAGGCGATCGCGGCCTCGGCCGCCGAGGTGAAGGCGCTCCGCGACAAGATCGCCGCCGAGACGAGCGAGGAGCACGCCGCGATTCTCGACGCGCAGATCGAGATCCTGAACGACACGGACGCCAACGAGCGCACGCTCGCGGCGGTGGCGAGCGAGCTGAGGAGCGCCGGCTACTGCTACCGGCGGATGCTGGGGGCCGTGGTGGCGCGGCTGGAGGAGGCGGACGGGGAATACACCCGCGAGCGCTCGATCGACGTGCGGGACGTGAAGCGGCGCGTGCTCGCGCAGCTGGGCGGCGTCCGCTCGCGGTCCTTGAGCGACCTCCGCGTGCCGTCGCTGATCGTCGCGACCGACCTGCCGCCGAGCGAGATGGCGCTCGCGCCCCGCGACAAGATCCTGGGCTTCGCGACCGACCTGGGCGGGCGAACGTCGCATACCGCGATCATGGCGCGCGCGCGGGGGATACCCGCGGTCGTCGGCCTCCGGAGCGCGATGGACGCCGCGCGCGAGGGCTCGACCGCGCTGGTGGACGGGACTCGGGGCGTGGCCGTCTTCGATCCCGATCCCGAAGTCCTCGAGGAGCACCGGCGGAAGAAACGGAACTACGAGGAGCTGTACGCCAATCTGGCGGAGCTCAAGGATGCGCGCTGTGTCACCAAGGACGGGCGCGTGATCGAGCTGGGTGCGAACCTGGAGGTGCCCGAGGAGCTTCCCGGGATCCAGGAGCAGGGCGCCGACGGGATCGGGCTCTACCGGACCGAGTTCTTCTATCTCTCCCGCCGCTCGCTCCCGACGGAAGAGGTCCAGTTCAGCACCTACCGCTCGATCGTGGAAGCGATGGCGCCGCGGCCCGTGACCATCCGCACGCTCGACGTGGGCGGCGACAAGTTCGCCGATTATCTCGGTGCCCCCGCCGAGCGGAACCCGTTCCTCGGCATGCGCGGGCTCCGCTTCTCGCTCAAGCACGAGGAGATCTTCCGCACCCAGGTGCGCGCCATCCTGCGCGCGACGGCGTTCGGAAACGTGCGGATCATGTTCCCGATGGTGGTCGGGCTCGAGGATTTCCGGAAGGCGCGCGCCATCGTCATGCACGCCATGAAGCAGCTCGCCCGGGAGGGGATCCGGATGGCCGACGGGGTGCCGCTCGGCGTGATGGTCGAGACCCCGGCGTCGGTCTTCGCGATCGACCTGCTCGCGCGCGAGGCGGACTTCGTGAGCATCGGGACCAACGACCTGATCCAGTA
>JANLXD010000534.1:0-10855 GCA_031364935.1 Candidatus Eiseniibacteriota bacterium | reverse complement strand
GTCGTATTCGAGAACGCGCGTGGCGAGTGGCGTGCCTTCGAACAGAGGCGCCACCGTCGGCGAGAGAAGAAGGTCGACCTCGGCTGCGGGATACGCCTCCCGTAACGCGCGGAGTGCCGGCGTCGCCGTGATCGCGTCGCCGAGATGGTCGAGTTTGACCACGAGGATCCGCCGCGGGGACGCGCCGCGCCGCGGGTAGCCAAACAGGTTCGTCAATGCGGAAACGAGCGCGGATGCGACGAAGAGCGCGTACTCGTTCACGCCCCCAGCGCCTCCGCGATCAGCGCCGCCTGGCGATGCGTCACGCACTCCATGGACCACCGCGACTCGGCGAGTGAGCGCCCCTGCGCGGCCAGTCGAAGACGCTCTGCGGGATCATGCAGCAGGGCCGCCACTGCGTCCCCCAGCCCTTCGGGACTATCGGCGTCGCGGTAGTGGAGCTCGGGTTCCAGCTCCAGTCCTTCCGCGGCCATGCTCGTCGCTACTACCGGCACGCGCGCCGCCATCGCCTCGATGATCTTCACGCGAGCCCCGGCCCCCACCCACAGCGGCACCACGACCACCGACGCCCGAGACAGCTCCTCTTCCATCGAGGGGACATCCGCGGCGATCTCGGCGTGCGCGCGCTCCGCCGCTCGCCGGAGCACGTCGGGAGGGCCTTTTCCGGCGACACGTAGCCGCGTATCCGGCGCCGCGGCACGGACGCGTGGCCAGCCGCGCTCGAGAAAGCGGATGGCCCCCTCGACGTTCGGCTTCCACTTGAACGAACCATGCAGGAGGACGGTCGGAGGCTCCGACGGACTCGGCTCGAGGAATCGCCCGAGCGCGACGCCCACTGGAAGCGTTCGGACGCGGGCACGGGGCGCGAGCGCGCGCAACGCATCCGCCTCGACTTCCTGGATCGCCAGCACGAGAGCCGCACGCTCGCACAGCTCGCGCTCCGCGGCACGGAGACGGCGTGCCTGTACCCGCGCGTAGATCCCCGCCGGGGTAATGCCCAGGGAGCGCGCGTAGCTCGCCATCCACCGATGCTCCGCGTTGTGCTGGCGGAGAATCATCGGCACCTCGCCGAGCGCTTCGTGGTACGGCGCGAGGTGGAGATTGTTCACCAGCGCGAACTCTGGATGCACCCTCGCCGCCTCCCCGCGGATGGCGCGCGCGAACGCCTGGTCCTGGTAACGCGCGATCGTATACGGCCAGCGACCCACCAATCCGCGCCAGGAGGCGGTCAGAAAGGACGGCGGCCGATGCGGCACGCGCACGACGCTCACGCAAGTGGAGAGCACCGGTTCCGGGACCGCGGAGCTCTCCTCGCCCGCCGGCACGAAGGAGATGAGCGTCACATCGTGTGAGCGTGCGACCGCGGAGAGATTCTGCCAAAGGGCGATCCGCCCGCCGTCATCCGGGGGCCAGGGCATGCGGGTGGTGAGGACGATCGCTGTGGGGCGGGGCATCCTGTGATGGTACCGCTACGAGGGCCGGAGCGGCGCCTCTTCACCACCGGGGACGGACGCCCTCTTTCCACGCCACTGAGAAGCCGCGTAACCCATCCCCACAAGTACGCAGAGAAAGTCGACCAGCTCCTCGTCGCCCAGGTTCCACTCGAAGAGCCCCGCGACTACGAACGCGACCAGCGAGGCGACCGCCGCCAGACGAAGCGTGGCCCCCAGGTCCGATCGCGGTAGCGGGTCGCGCCAGCGGTGCCCGGCCGTGCGGAAAAGACCGACCAGAAGCCACGCCAGGGCGGCGAGCCCTACGATCCCCATGGACGCGCCCACCTGAACGAAGACGTTGTGCAAGTGCCCGTGCGGCTCGTGGGACAGAGGAGAGCGATAGCGGTTGTACAGCTCACCGAGGTCCTGGAGCCCAACGCCGGTCACAGGGTGATCGCGGAACATGCGCGCGCCCGCGTCCCACAGATAGAGCCGCTCCACGTTCCAGACGCTCTTCGAGTCGAAGGCGCTCAGAGCGCGCTGTCGGGAGGCGGCCGGCGCGAGCAGGAGGACGACGACAACTCCAGCGGCCAGAACCGGGAGGAGCCGCGCGCGCGTTCGTGCCAGCATGACGCAAGCCGCGACGAGCGTCGCGATCCACGCGCTTCGCGTGGAGGAGCCCAGAAGCGCGGGCGCGAGCAGGGCGAGAAACGCGGCCGCACCGGCCTTCCAGCGACGGTCCGGACCGCGGAGGACCAGCGCCATCGCAAGCGTGGCGAGGAGCGTGGCCTGACCACCGTACGTGAGGGGGTGCCCCACAAGTCCGCGGACGCGGGCGGGAAATGCGCCCCCGTCGTGCGCGAAGCGGACCAGGGCGTAGATCGTCGCCGGCACCGCGGAGATCAGGAGCGCCAAGACAGCGCGCCTCGCGACCTTGGGATCGCGCGCGTGATACGCGGCGATCGGGATCACCGCCCAGAGAAGCCCCTTCGTGACACGCGGGAAGCTCTTCTCGGGCTCGAGCGCAAACGCGGAAGCCACGAGCAGCGCGGCGATCCACCCGAGCATCGGCCAGTCGATCGGCGTGCGCACCCACCGCTCGCCCCCCGGCGACCACCACACGGCCAGGGTGAGCGCCGCGCAGAGCACGACCGCAATGGAGATCGGGGCGATGGACCACGGGAGCGCCGCCGCGAGGAGGAGAAACGAGAGAGTGGCGGCGCGGTGGAGCTTCTTGTCGGACGGACGAGGGACTTCTGGCATGTGCGCGGATCGTGGCCCACCCCTCCGCGGGGGTCAAGAGGGCGCTCTCGACGGCGGCGATGGCGCAGGGTAGACTCGCCGCCTCGTGCATCGGAGCCTCCTCCCCTGATCCGCGTCCTCGCCGTCGACCACACCGCGGGCGTCGCGCCCTTTCGCAAGCGGCACGAGGCGCTGGCCTCGCATCCCGAGATCGATCTCACGGTGCTCGCGCCGCGGCTGTGGATCGAAAACTACCGTGCCGTCACCGCCGTCCCCAAATCCGGCCATGGCTACCGGCTTCTCGTCGGAAGCGTCGGGTGGCCGGGGTATGAAAACCGCGCCTATTTTCGCTCCGGACTGGGCTCCGCGATCCGGCGCGCGCAGCCGGACATCCTCCATCTCTGGGAAGAGCCGTTCAGCGTAATCACGATGCAGGCCCTCTGGCATGCCGCGCTCTGGGCGCCGCAGGCCAAGGTGATCTTTTTCTCCGCGGAGAACCTGAGCCGCGATTTCCGCTATCCCTACCGGCCATCCTGGTTCTACGCGAACGCGGAGCGGATCGCCCACCGCCGCTGCGCCGGAGGGACGCCGATCACCCCCGAGGTGGCGGAAGTGCTCCGCGCCAAGGGCTTTTCAAAACCCCTTGAGATCGTTCCCTTCGCGCTCGACCTGTCGCACTTCCCCATTCAGGCCGGCGGCGACGGCCCCGAGCGAGGCCGTCGGGCGACGGCAGACGAAGTCCGGGCCCGATTCGGACTGAAACCTCCGATCGTTGGGTTCGCCGGGCGGCTCACCCCCCAGAAGGGCGTGGACCTTCTTCTGCGAGCCGTAGCGTCGCTTCGGGAGCCGCGACCCTCGCTCGTCATCGTCGGAGAAGGCCCCGAGCTCGAGGCGCTGCGGTCGCTGGCCGGAGAGCTCGGCCTCGCGGCACGTACGCGATTCCTTCCCCTGGTGGCGCATGACGAGATGCCCGCCATGCTGGCCGCCGTGGACGTTCTGGTCCTTCCCTCGCGCTCGGTCCCCGGATCGGTGGAACAGTTCGGGCGCGTCCTGATCGAGGGGATGGCCGCGGGCTGCGTCGTGGTCGGCTCCTCCAGCGGAGCGATCCCGGGCGTGCTCGGCGACGCGGGCATCGTCTTCCCAGAGGGGAGCGCCGAAAGCCTGGCCGAGGCCATCCGGCGCCCCCTCGAGGACCCGGCGCTGGCCATGACCCTGGCCGCGCGCGGCCGCCGCCGGGTCCGGGAGCGCTTCACGTGGGACTCGGTGGCCGCGCAGCTCGTCGTCTTCTACGACCGCATCTTGCGGGGCGCCTCTTGACGAACGGAGGTCGGCTGCGGGAGACTCGCGCCCTCCCGATGGATGCCGCCCCGAATTCTCCCATGGCCTCGCCGCCGCTTCTCTCCCGCTCGACGCGCATTGTCGTGACGGGCGGCGCGGGCTTCCTGGGCCGCCACCTGATGGCCATGCTGGCGGCGAGCGGCTATGCGAACGCGACGACGTTCCGCTCCCGCGAGTTCGATCTGACGCGTGAGGAGGACGTCGCGCGAATGATCGCCGCGCACCGGCCCGAGGCGGTCGTGCACCTCGCGGCCACGGTCGGTGGGATCGGCGCGAACCGCCGCCACCCCGGCACGTACTACTACAAGAATCTCATGATGGGCGCGCTTCTGATGGAGCAGGCGCGCCGCGCGGGCGTGCGCCGATTTCTCTCCGTCGGAACGATCTGCTCCTATCCCAAGTTCACTCCGGTCCCGTTCCGAGAGGAAGATCTGTGGAATGGATACCCGGAGGAGACGAACGCTCCCTACGGCCTCGCCAAGAAGATGCTCCTCGTCCAGTCTCGGGCCTATCGTGAAGAGTTCGGCTTCGACGCCGTAAACGTGCTCGTCGTCAACCTCTACGGACCGGGCGACAACTTCAATCCGGAGACCTCGCACGTCATTCCGGCGCTCCTGCGAAAATGCGTCGAGGCGGTCGAAGCCGGCCGTCCGGAGATCGAAGTCTGGGGAACGGGCAACGCCACGCGCGAGTTTCTCTACGTCGAGGACGCCGCGCAGGGAATCGTCGCCGCGCTCGAGCGCCTCGAGGGAAGCGATCCCGTGAATCTGGGGGCGGGCTTCGAGATCTCGATCCGGGATCTGGCCGAGCGGATCGCCGCGGCCGCTGGATTCCAGGGACGCTTCCGCTTCGATCCGTCGCAGCCCGACGGCCAGCCCCGGCGCTCGCTCGATACATCGCGCGCCGAGCAGCTCCTGGGGTGGCGCGCCGAGACGCCGCTCGAGGAAGGATTGCGCCGCACCGTCGCCTGGGTCCGCGCCGGATCGGGTGCAACCGAAGTCCGGGCCCCGGCCGCCCGCCTCTGAACGAGCCGGTTCCGCTCTTCAGCGTCGTCGTCCCGACGCGAGGGGATCCAACCAAGCTCGCATCGCTGCTCCAGGCGCTCGACCTCCAGAGCTTCCCGCGCGATCGCTCCGAGGTGATCCTGGCGTTCGACGGAATCGAGCCGGATCCCGGGATCCGGTCCCTCGCCGAGCGGAGCCGCGCGCGCATCATCGCGCTTCCGGAGCGGCGCGGCCCCGGAGCGGCGAGGAATGCGGGGGCCCGCGGCGCGACGGGCGCGTGGCTCGCGTTCACCGAAGAGGACTGCCTCCCCGCCGTGGACTGGCTGGAGCGCGCGTCCGCACGGATCGAAAGCGCGCCGCAGGTCGACGTCGTGGAAGGGGAAACCGTCACGCCCTCGGGAACTCCCGTGCGCCGGCGACACGGCGAGATTCCGAACTATCTTCCGACCAATCTCTTCGTGCGGCGCGACGCGTTCGCGCGCGCGGGCGGATACCGCGAGGACTACTTCGACCCAGCGGGAGGCATCTACTTCCGTGAGGACTCGGACTTTGGATTTTCGCTGGAGGCGGCCGGCGCCCGGATCGCGTTCGAGCCGGAGGCGCGGGTGATCCACCCCGCCGAGCACCCCCGCTTCCTCGACCCTCTCCGCTGGGCGCGCCGCTACGAGATGGACGCGCTGCTCCAGCGACGGCACCCGGATCGATTCCGGTCGCACATCGAAGTGGCGCGCTTGGGGCCGCTCCGGCTGCGCCGGGCGGTGCTGCGCGCTTCCTTTGCCTACATCATCTCGCTCGCCGCGGCGGGAGTCGCAATCCTAATGGGCGAACGCGGACTCGCAGTGCTTCTGCTCGCGCTGGGAGGGCTGATGCTGCTCCCGGTCTGGGCCAAATGGAGATTCCACCCATCGCGGCTGCCGGTCGTGCCGCTGGTCCCCTTCGTCCTTGCCGCCTCCTACCTCCGCGGCGTTCGACGCCACGGAACCCGCTAGGGCGATCCGTCCCGGCGCCTAGCCGTCGATGCGGCGAGCGCCGCGATCGCCCCCGTCGCGAGCCAGAAGGGCGCGGTCACCTTGTCGATCCCAAGATACGAGTTGAACAGGGCGTGCACCGCGTACGTCGCGAGGCCGGCGGCCAGGGCCAGCGCCAGTCTGGCCGCGTCTGGATCAGCGGCCCTCTGGAACGTGCGGAGACCCACCCACATGACCGCGATCACGAACCCAAGACCGGCCGCCAACCCTGGCCACCCCATCTCCGCCAGAAGGCGGAGCGGCTCGCTGTGTACGCCGAAATGTCCGTATGCCAGCTCGGTGACGATCGCCTTCCTCCGGTAGGCGGGATAGGCATCGGGATAGGCGCCGTAGCCGACGCCGATGAGCGGATGGTCACGCGACATCTCCCACGCGGCCATCCAGCGATTGACCCTCTCTAGATTCGAGACGTTCTCGGTCTGGACGATCGTTTCCGCGTGGCTGGCCAGGCGCCGGCTCGCCCCGAGAAAGGTGAGGGCCAGGACGAGCGCGAGTCCCAGCGCCGCCGGAAGCACCAGCCGGCGGACCGAGCGGCGACGCAACACCCAGACGACGAGAGCAAGAGGGAGCACGATCGCCACCGAGATCCATGCGGCACGCGTGAACGACAGCGCGATGCCGAGCCCCGCGGCGAGGGCGGCCGACGCGTAGGCCCACCGGGCGCGGCCAGTCCGCTCCAGTGCCTCGAACAGCGGGATCGGGATCAGGAGCGCGAGAAGAGCCGCGTACGTGCCGTGCTCCGTGAAGAAGGGGCGGGCTGCGCCGTACGCGGCGCGAAGCCCGATTCCCAGGGAGAGCACCCGGAGCGCGCCGTAGAAGCCGAATAGCGCTGCGAGGACCGACGCCAGGCGCACCCAGCGCTCCCTCCGAGCCGGCGTGCAGGGGGTCGAGAGGAAGTAGAGGTACCCGAATGCGGCGTACGCCGCGGCTACGAACAATGCTTTCAGACCCACCAGTCGGTAGGAGCTCTGCAAAACCGATAGGAGAGCGATCCCGGCGAGGATCGCGAGCGGCCGATGCAGCGCGGAGGGGCGGGCCCGAAAGCCGCCCGCGGCGGCGGCGTGCGCCATCCAGCCGAGGAGCGCGAGGCCGATCATCGGCTCGCTGGGCATCGCGATCGCCGCTCCGCCCGGCAGGAGGACCCGTTCCCCGGAGAACGGCACGGAGGCCGCGGCCCCCATCCACGCAAGCTCGGGAGCGCGAAACGCGACCAGGAGGTAGAGCGCGCCCAGCGCGACCCAAGCGCTCCCGAGAGGATCGGCGCGGCCCGATCCGAACAGGAGTAGCGCCCCCTCGCCCAGGACGATCACGGCGAGGAGCGCGAGGTCGCTCCTCTTGAATCCTAGCGGAGCGGCGGTGGCGCGATGAGGCGCGACACGATCCATGGGGCCGTCAAACGACGTGCACAGGTGGCGCCGGCCGCTGCCGGCGCTCCATCAACAACACCGCGGCGACGCTGCCCGCCAGCCCGATCAGGAATCCCGCGATCACCACGACCGCCCGCTTGGGCCGCGACTTGTGGAGCGGCGTCTCCGCGCGGTCCAGGACCTGCACCGTGGGCGTGTCGCGCGTCTCGCGGATGCGGGCCTCCTCGAGCTGCGCGGTCAAGAGCTCGTACACCTGTTCCTGCACCTTCACGTCGCGCCAGAGCCGCGCGATGTCGAGACCCGCTCGCGGCAGCCCTCCGACCTGCCGGTCGACGGCTGCCAGCTCCTCGCGCACGCGGCGCACTTCCTCGCTATTCTCGGCGAGAGACTGGCGCAAGACTTGAAGCTTCATCTCGAGCGCGACCTTCTGCGCCATGAGCTGCGCTCCCATCTCGGCGTCGCTCCGGTCGCTGGGTGAGAGCGCGGGAAGGCGACGGCGCTGCTGGTAGTCGCGGAGGAGGTCCTCGGCCGCGTCCAGGTCGCGCTTCGCCACGTCCAGGCGCTGCTCGATGAACGCGCGCGTCCGCTGTGCGCCGGTGGTACGGGTTTCCTTGTTGAAGCGATCCAGCTCGTCCACGTAGGCGTTGGCCATGGCGGCCGCGGTGTTCGGGTCATGGTCCTCGACGAGGACGGCGATCGTTCCCTCGTCGCCAACCTTGAATTGGACATGGCTCTCCAGCTCCTTTACCGCCTTCTCGGCGTCGGAGACGTGATAGCGCTTAACCAGGTCGAAGCGGCGCACGATCCGGTCCGCGACGGTGCGGCTCTTCAACACCGCGACAAAGACGTCGGACAGAGTGGGCGCGCCGGGGATCTTGAAGCTCCCGAGCCCGCGCGGCATGAGCTGGGAGATCGCGCTCGACCCGAGATCGTCCTCCATGGGAGGAAGCAGCACCGCTCGTCCCGTGTACCACTTCGGGAGAAGCAAGGCGATGACGAGGGCGACCAGCGTGGTCCCCGCGATGTTGAGCGCGAGGAAACGACGGCGTCTCCAGAACAGACCGAGGAGATCGCCCAACGCCGGGGGCTCTCCATCGCGGAACTTGGGATCGATGGCTTTCATTTCGTCGCCTGGTGCACCACGAGATAAATCGTGGCCACCTGCGCGGCCGTGGTCAAGACGTCCCGGAAGGTGGCCCACGTGCTTCGCTCGGGGCGAGTCGGCACCCAGACCACGTCCCCGGGCCGGAGCGCCCCCGCCTCGTCGCCGCTGACCTGCCCCCCGGTCGCGGCCAACGTGACGCGCACACGTCCCTTGTGCGCGCGCGACGTGTAGCCGCCGGCCTCCTTCACGTAGTCCGACACGTCACGCCCGGGAGCGTACGGCACGTAGCCGGGCGCCTTGACCTCGCCCTGCAC
Organism: Candidatus Eiseniibacteriota bacterium; assembly: GCA_031364935.1. GTDB lineage: Bacteria > Eisenbacteria > RBG-16-71-46 > SZUA-252 > SZUA-252 > DASQJL01. The sequence goes on along the minus strand of JANLXD010000534.1, from coordinate 2,024 downwards.
CGAGACGAGCGAGACGCTCCGCGGCACCACGATCCGGTCCCCGTTATGGAGCACAACGTCCCCGCGCGGATCGCCGCGCACGAGAAGCGCACCCACGTTGGCCGACACCGCGTGTCTCTCGCGCGAGGCGGTGACAACGTATTGCCGGTCCGAGGGGGTCAGGAAATCGGGGTTCCGCTCGGCTAGGCGCAGGAACGCGCTATCGCGGGGCGCCGCGTCGCTCCGCTCCACGCGGGTCGCGGCGCTGTCCGCGAAGGGGGTGAAGCCTCCCGCCAGAGCGAGCACGCCGCGCAGGCGATCAACGTCGGAGCGGATTGGGTACGGACCGGGACGAGCGACTTCACCCACCACCACGACCTCGTCCCCTTCCATCCACCTCGCCCGGCCCGGGAGGAAGAGTCGGTCGCCTTCGTGCAGCTCGGGGTCGTTTCCGCGGCGCGGCGCGGCCAACGCCAGGTCGAGCCTGGCCGGAGAGCGCTCCGACCGACCCGCCGCATCGAACCGCTCGATCGTGGCGTCCGCGAGCGCCGCTTCAGGCAGCGTCCCGCCGGCCAGCGCGACGAGCGTGCTCATCCGGTCTCCCTGCGCGAAGTCGTAGCGGCCCGGATGGGGCACGGCGCCCAGAATCTCCACGCGCCGCCCCACCGGCGGCACGAACAGGACGTCGCTCTCGAACACCAGCGGATCGGACGCGAGCTCGCCTCCGCGCGACGCGAGAACCAGGTCGACGCGCAGCGTGTCGGGGCCCCGACGGATCTGGATGCCGCGCCGCGCGCCGCCGTAGGCGACTCCGCCCGCGGCCTCGATGGCTTCGGACGCGCGCACCGGGGCCTGGAGCGTGACCGAGCCCGGCCGCTCCACTTCCCCGGTGACGTACATGCGAAAGCGCCGGGGCCGGTAAAGCGAGAAGACGAATCCGCGCCCGCGGACGTAGGGCCGCATCCGCTCGCGCACCCGCGCCTCCAGCTCGTTCAGGGTGAGCCCCGCGACGAAGAGCGGGCCCACGTCGGGAAGAACGAGATCCCCCGCTGGGCCGACGCGCAGAATGCGCGGGTCGACCAGGTCGGAGTAGCGGATGGCGAATTCATCGCCGGGACCGACGCGGTAGGTCGCGGGATCCACCCGTCCTGCGATGGGCGGGTTGGGATCGGGCAGCCCAGTGACAGCCGTCGGCGCGGTGCCCTGCGGGACCGCGGCCACCGAAGCGTCGGGACCGAGGACGGCAGCGCTCAAGGCGAACGCGCCGAAAAGGGCAGCCCGGAACCCGGCGCCCCGGAAAATGGATGGAAATCGCATGAAGGCGGTCAATCGGATGATGATGCCACGCCGAGCCGCCGCCGCGCCACGTCCAGCACGGCCAGCCACTCGTGCCGCCGCACGACGATCAGAGCCCAGGCAACCACCGCGGCGCCTCCGGCCAGGACCCCCGTCACGTCGCGCGGCGTCCACATGAAGAGCCCCAGAAGCAGCGCCAGCGAGGCAAGCAGGAGCCGGCGGTTGTCGGGGCCCAGGCGGAAGCCGATCGCGCGCCGGGCCAGCCAGTAGTGGAGCCCGGCATGGGTCATATGGGCGACTACGTAACCGATCACGACGCTCCGGAGGCCCACGCGGTCGACCAGCAGAAGGAACGCCGCGAGCAGGGTCACGCCGTAGACCACGTCGAAGGCGACCCACGGACGCAGGCGATTCCGCGGCACCAGCCAGATCCCGAACATCCAGGCCGCCGCGCGGAAGTAGTCCCCCAGGAACTGCAACGGGAGCAGGTCGAGCGCCGGGAGAAACCGTCCGCTGTAGAAGAGGGGCACCCAGATCGGCGCGCCGACCAGAATGCCCGCGCAGGCGCCGGTGGTGAGGAGGAAGGCCAGGCGAACCGCGTTCCGCATGGGCGGACCCGCCGCGTCGTCGCTCGGCAGCGCTGCGATCTCGGGCCACACGGTCGCCGTGATCGCGTTCAGGATGGTCGGCATGAGAAGCCCGGATACGCCGACGCAGACCTGGTAGATGCCGTTCGCGGTCAGCCCCAG
>JANLXD010000135.1:0-2944 GCA_031364935.1 Candidatus Eiseniibacteriota bacterium | reverse complement strand
GCGAGCAGTCGTGGTCGCGCCTCTGGGCGTATCAGTTCACGGCCGCGCGGCTTGACCCGTGGATGACGACGCGTCTCAACTTCTACGGCGGGCCCGAGCAGCTCCACCTTGCCTACTACGCGGTGGACCGCTCGTACCTCGACGGGCGATATACGGGGGACCCGGACCGAGACCGCCGGTTCAATCCGCTCACGTGGCGGAATGAGACGGACAACTTTTTCGAGCCGCACTACGAGCTGATCCAGGACATCCGCCTGAACGACCACGCCTCACTGACGTCCTCGGCGTTCTACTTTCCAGGGAAGGGCTACTACGACGACTTCCCGTATGGACCCCAGTCGTTCGCGTCGCGCCGCCTCGCCGACTTCTATGTGCCGTCCGACTCGCTCTACCCGTCAACCTATTACCAGACCGATTCCACCGGAGCCCCCGAGTTGCAGCCCAACGGACGGTTCCTCGTCACCGGCTCCGACATGACGCAGCGGCTATGGGTGCGGAATCGCCACTACGGCTGGGTGCCGCGCGCGAGAATCCATCACGAGCACGGCCAGCTCACCCTGGGCGGAGAGTGGCGGGAGCACGACGGGCGGCATTGGGGAGAGCTCACCTGGAGCGCCGCACTCCCGCCCGGAGTAGAGCCCAATCATGTCTTCTACGACTACACAGGGCGCGTGCGCGTGCTGTCGGCGTTCGTCCAGGAGGCATACGACGTGCGGCCCGACGTCCGACTGACCGGTAGTCTCCAGTGGCGCGGGACGCGCTACGCGATCGGCCGCGACCGCTACAACGGCTACGATTTCCACCTGAACTACTCGTTCCTGAATCCGCGCGCGGGCGTGAACTGGAGCCTGAACGACCGCTGGAGCACGTTCGCCTCGTACGCGCACGTGCGCGCCGAGCCGATCCTGAGCGAGATCTACCGCGCCGACGATCCCACCAGCGCGCCGCTCTTCCGGCGACTGGATCCGGCCAACCACGTCTACGAGGACGTGCTCATCGACCCGGAGGTCTTGAGCGACTACGAGGCGGGCGTGGGGTGGCGCCGCGGCGAGAACTTCGCGCGGCTCACTGCGTTCTGGCTGGACTTCCGGAACGAGATCGTCCCGTTCGGGCAGATCGACGCGCTCGGAAACCCGATCACCGGAAATGCCGCGCGCTCGGCGCACAAGGGGATCGAAGGGGAGTTTCGCTGGCGCCACCGGACCGGCCTCGAGCTGGAGGGGAACGTGACCCTGAGCCGGAACCGATTCGGCGATTATCGTGAATACGTCTCGGCCGGAGTCGCCAACGACTACAGCGGAAACGCGATCGCCGGCTTTCCGGACCGAATGGCGAACCTCACGGTTGGATATCGGCGCGGGGATTCGCGCGCGGCGCTCACCCTGGCCGAGACGGGTCGCCAGTACCTGGACAACTCCGAGGACAACCGGAAGACGGCCGACCTGCGCGCGGCGCCGGGATACCAGCACAAGTTTGTCGAAGAGCACGCGGTCCTGAACGCCGCCCTTACGCTGGACCTGACCTCCATCACCGGCCGGCGCGCGCTGGGCGAGCGCTCGCTCATGCTCGACGTGCACGCGCTGAACCTGACCGATCTGCGCTACGAGACGGCAGGGTACGTGTATGCCGAGGTGCCCTACTTCTACCCAGCGGCCAAGCGAAGCGTGTTCGTCGCTCTCCGCGCGGAGTTCTAGCACGGCCCCCGTCGACCTGGCGCTCCTCGCGCTGTATGCCGGATTCCTCCTCTTCCTGGGATTTCGGCTGTCCGGCACAGCTCGGAAGCCGGCCGACGAGTTCCTGGCCATGGGGCGCCGGCTCACCCTGCCGTCGTTCGTCATGACGCTGGTCGCGACGTGGTACGGCGGCGTTCTGGGCATCGGCGAGTATTCCTACCGCTACGGCATCTCCACCTGGCTCGTCTTCGGCGTGCCCTACTACGTGGGCGCCGCGCTGTTCGCGATCTTCCTCGCGAAGCGCGCGCGGCGCTCCCAGTTCTACTCGGTGCCCGACCAGCTCCACGCGGCGTACGGACGGGGCGCGGCGCTCCTCGGCGCCGTGGTCATCCAGTTCCTCTCCTCGCCCGCGCCTTACGTGTTGATGGTGGGGATCCTGGCGCAGCTCATTTTCGGCGGGCCGCTCTGGGTCTGCGTCGTGGGCGGGACGCTGTTCTCCACCGTCTATTCCTTCCGCGGCGGACTTCGATCCGTGGTGCGGGCCGACAATCTCCAATTCGTGCTGATGTACCTGGGATTCTTGATCGCGCTGCCGCTATTGGTTGCGCGCTACGGGGGACTCGATTTCCTGCGCGCCCATCTCCCGCCAACGCATTTCGTCTGGCACGGCGGCAACTCGCCGCAGTACGTCCTGGTCTGGTATCTGATCGCGCTCCAGACCCTGGTCGAGCCGACGTTCTACCAGCGGGCGTTCGCGGCCAAGGACGAGCGCACCGCGTCGCGCGGAGTCTGGATCTCCATCGCGTTCTGGATACTCTTCGACTTCCTGACCACGTTTACCGGCATGTATGCGCGCGCGCTCATGCCGGATCTCGCGAATCCGGTCGCATCGTATCCCGAGCTGGCGATTCGCTTCCTGCCACCCGTCGTGCGCGGACTCTTCTACCTGGGACTGTTCGCGACCGTGATGTCCACGGTGGATGGCTATACGTTCATCGGCGGGGTCAACTTCGGCCGCGACATCCTCTGGCGGTGGCGCCGTGAGCCCGACGACTCGCGCGTGAACCGGTACGTTCAGATCGGATTCGTGATCACGGCGGTCGTGTCGGTGGCGCTCGCGCTCTTCTTTCGATCGGCCGTGGACCTGTGGCACGACGTGGGGTCGGTCGGGGTCTCGGCGCTTCTGGTGCCGCTGCTCACGTCGTATCGCGTGGGGTGGCGTACGCGGCCCGCGTTCGCGGTGGCCGCGATGGCGGGCGGCGGACTGGTCT
>JANLXD010000117.1:0-3600 GCA_031364935.1 Candidatus Eiseniibacteriota bacterium | reverse complement strand
CGATCGTCAACGCCACTTCATCCAGAATGGTGCCCAGGTCCACCTCGCCCACATCCACCTGGAGCCGGCCCGCCTCGATGCGCGCCAGGTCGAGCACGTCGTTGATCAAGGAGAGGAGGTGCTTCCCGCTCGTGAGCGCATGCGTCAAGAGCTCGTTCCGCTCCTCGTCGCTCTCGACCAGGCCGTCCAACACTAGATTCAGGAATCCGATGATGGAGTTGAGCGGCGTCCGGAGCTCGTGGCTGGTGTTGGCGAGAAACTCGTTTTTCATGCGGTCGGCTTCGCGCAGCTCGGTGACCAGCCCCTCGAGCTGAATGTTCTTCTCCTGCAGCTCGACTTGGTGGCTCGACACCGACTCGAGGAGCCGCACGTTCTGGATCGCGTTGCCCAGCTTGTAGCCCACGGCCCGCAACAGCTCCGAGTTCCGGGTGGATAGCTTCTCCCCCTCCACGCTCAAGAGCGACATCACCCCCACGACCTCCTCGCGCGCCATCAGCGGCACGTGCAGCACCGTCGCGATGCTCCGCTCCAGAAGCTCCGACTCGGTGACCTGCTCGCGCGTCTCCACGGCGTGGAGCACTCCGGAGTTGACTGCGTTGGGGATCATGTAGGGCGAGAGCCGGATGGACGGATTCAGGTTCGAGGCCACAGCCGCCAGCATCAGCTCGGAGTCGGAGCGCTCGAAGCGGTGGATCCAGCACGCATCCAGCTCCAGCCCCTCGACGATCGTCCGAGCGCACGCGGAGAACATGGCCTCGGGCTCGTTGGTGCTTCCGGTCGCGACGGCGAGCGCCGACAGCACTCCCAGCTCGGCGGCGCGGCGGCTGGACTCGGCCTCGATCCAGCGCTGGTTCCCCAATTCCAGGACGGTGACGACATAGCGAACGGGATCGTGCTCGCGAGCGACCGGCGTGATCGCGACGAACATCGGGCTCGTATCGCCGATCGACGTGCGGATATCGATTTCTCCCAGCCAGCGGCCGGAGGTTTCCAGCTCATCGAAGATCCGGTCCTCGAGATCGAGCGGCGCCTCCGACGAAAGGAAGCGGCGGAAGGGCGAGCCTCCGAGGACGGCGGGAGTCAGTCCGGTAAGGGTGGAGACGGCCTCGTTGGCGCGCACGATGGTGCGGTCTCCGGCCAGGAGAAGCATCCCGATCGGCGCGCGATCGAAGTGCTGCTGCAGCACGTCCTCCGCGGACTGGGCGCCGACGGACGGCCCGTCGGGCAGCGTGTTCGACATCCGGCCGGCTCCCCCTCGATCATGAGTAAGCGTTGCCGAGAAACCACGATACCCGGGATGTATCGGCACGGTCGGACGGTTCTCAACCCCCTGGCGCGGGGGCCGGCGGGTGTCTATGCTGCGGCCATGTCCAAGCTGACAGTTGGCGTGCTGACGGGTCTGATCCTGGGCGTGGCGTATGGGATCGTGAACGGGTGGGAGGAGCCCCGGACGATGGGCATTTTCATGTCCATCCTGGGCCGAGGGTCGCAGGGGATCGTGACCGGACTGCTGGCCGCCTATGTCGCGCGGGGGCGGACGCCGATGTGGCGGGCGATGCTCCTCTCGGGGGTTGCAGGCCTGGCGCTGGGCGGCCTCGCGGGCATCCCCGAGGAGAGCTGGAGGCAGACGCTGCCGATTGGCGCGATCATCGGCATCATCTGCGGCGCCGCGGCCTCGCTCGGGCGCTGACCTAGCGCGCCCGCCGGGCCACGCGCCGGTCTAGTGGCTCGGCGCCATGGAGGCGCCCGCCGTCTTCGCCGGTTCCTTTCCGATCGCGACCCGCGTAAATGTACCCGGATTCAGATATTTGCGGAGCGCCGCCTGCACGTCGGCCGCTTTGAGCGCCCTGAGCTTCTGCGGATAGGTTCGCGCGAATTCATATCCGAGCCCGGTCGCCTCGTACTGGGCGAGACGGTACGCAATGTCTCCGTTCTCCTGCGCGCCCAGATAGAAGCGTGAGAGCAGCTTGTCCACGGAGCCCTTCACCTCGGCCTCCGAAAGTGGCCGCGTGACGAACTCGGCTACGTCTTCGAGCACGCCGCCCGAAGAGGCCGGCCAGTTCGCCGGGCTCACGCCCATCTCGTTCTGCAGGGTTGCCTGCCCGGCCCGATCGTTCATGTAGAACCAAGAGCGGTAGGCGACCCCGCGCTCGTAGACGTACTTGAAGAAAACGCGGTCCCCGACCAGGGCAGCCCCAGCCTTCAGCGGCACGTAGTCCTCATCCAGCATCGAGCAGCCGAGCCAGCCCGTGTTGTACGTGATCTGCTCCTGGTCCTTGTCCACGAAGAGCGGCCTCTTCTCGTGCGCCGCCGATGGCCACGCGGTCGCCCTTGGGAATGCCGCCCAGGGTCTTCCGCGCCAGCGCGATCACCTGGTCAGGATCGAAATCCCCGGAGATGGCCACGACGAGATTCGCGCCGCTGAACTGCGTCTTGTAGGCCTGGCGCAGGTCGCTCGCGTCGATCTTCTTGAGCGAGGCCTCGTCGCCGAGCAGGGAGCGGCGGTAGGGCGACTTCTTGTAGATGGACTCGGCGAAGCGGAGGTTCGTCAGCTCGAAGGGCCGGTCGCCCAGGCTCTTGATCTGATGTGTCAGGTCTTCGCGCACTTTTGCCGTCTCGTCCGAGGGGAACGTGGGCTCGGTCAGAACAGCGCGGTAGATCTCCCACGCCTTCCCAAAATTGCGGGACGGGACCTGCCAGAAAATGGAGGCGTAGTCGTTGCTCCCGCTGGAGGAGAGCTGCATTCCGAGGAGCGCCGACTGGTCTGAGATCTGGCGCGCGGTCATCCCGCGGGTTCCACGGCGCAGAAGCGTTGCGCTCATGTGGCTCACGCCGGACAGGCCGTCGGGCTCGATCCACTGCCCGCCTCGCGCCAGCGTGGACACGGCCACGATCGGCGACGCGTGGTCCTCGTTCAGGATGAGCGTGAGGCCGTTCGGCAACGTTTCCTTGCGGGGCCCGGCGACGGACGCCGTGCGAGTGGCGGCGGAGACCGGCCAGCCGCGGCTCCATGGCTCGACCATCGCGAAGATGTCAGCCTGGGCCGGGCCGCCCTTCGCGTCCTCGGGGCGCACCACGGAGTACGAGGCCTGGCTCGGCGCAAAGGTCGCCTGGGCGACGCGGCGGATGTCCTCCGCGGTCACGCTCTCGATCATCCGGGGCCAGAGCGCCGCCACGGACGGATCGGACATGAGTCCGAAGAGGCACAGGCGCTGCGCGCGGCTGAACGGCGTCTGCGCGTCGAACACGTAGTCGTTCACCAGGGATGCTTTCACCCGGGACAGCTCGGCCTCGGGCACCGGCTCGCGCGAGAGTCGGAGCAGCTCGTCCCGGACGATTCCGAACACCTTCGCTTCATTGGCCGGAGACATCTGGGTCGTGATCAGGAACATTCCCGGATCTCGCCGCACCTCGAAGTCCGCGCCCAGGTCGGTGACCAGGTTTTCCCGCTCCTTGAGCGCACGGTAGAGGCGCGACGAGTTCCCCTTGCCGAGGAGCGACGCGATGACCGTCAGCGTGGGCGAATCGGGGCCCTGGTAGGGCGGCGTGTGAAATCCCATGTGAGTCCAGGTGCTGGGCGTCTTCATCTTCTCGACGCCC
>JANLXD010000098.1:0-2125 GCA_031364935.1 Candidatus Eiseniibacteriota bacterium | reverse complement strand
GGTGGGGCCGCGGCCGGAGCAGCCCCTTTTCGTCGGGCGCTTCCGCGCCTCGGTTCCGCGCTACATGCTCCGCCACCACGTGAAGGCGGGGATTACAGGCTGGGCACAGGTGAACGGACTTCGCGGCGACACGCCGCTCGAGCGCCGCATCGAGTACGACCTCTACTACATCGAGAACTGGTCGATGGGCTTCGACCTGAAGATCCTCGCCTTGACGGTGGTCCGGCTGTTCCGCGATCCCAGCGCGATCTGACCCGTCGATGGCCCTGAAGCTCCACCTCGGCTGCGGCACGGTCTACCTGGACGGCTACGTGAACCTGGACGTGCCGGTGGCGGGCTATTCCGTCCTGGCGGGAGAGCGCCCCGATCTGATGGAAAAGAACCGCACGACCGTGGACCGCTACTACAAGAACGAGGAATCGCGCGCCACCCTGGAAGCCCGTGCGGCGCTCGCCGTGGAGGAGCGCGAGAGGCAGTTCTGCGTGGTCGACGCCTACGCCGCGGTGGACGCGCTGCCCTACCCGCCGAACAGCGCGGACGAGATCCGCACGGTGCAGTGCCTGGAGCATCTGCCGATGCACGACGTTCCGCGGGTGCTTCGCTACTGGCACGGGCTGTTGAAGCCGGGCGGGGTCTTGCACGTGGACGTGCCGGACTTCGAGGAAACGGCGCGCCAGCTTTTGGCGCAGACCGACGAGGCCGCGAAGGATTGGCATTACCGCCTGGTTTACGGGAGCCAGAAGAACGAGTACGCGTTCCACAAGAGCGGCTTCAGCCCCGCGCGGCTGGAGCGGCTGCTGCGCGAGGCGGGCTTCCGCGAGGTGCGGCACCTGCCGAACACGATCCACTTCTATCCGGTCGCGATCGCCGAGGGCGTGAAGTAGCGCGCCCGTGCGCCCCGGCCCGACTTAGAGAGCGCGGGACGTGCGGATCTTCTTGGCGCTCGCGAGGAGCCCCAACCCGGCGTTCGCCTCGAATCTCTGGATGGCGAACCTCCACGACCCGCTGGTCGCGATGGGGCACGACGTGGTCCACTGGGATGAGGGGACGCAGGCGCTCTTCGATCTGCCCCCCGACGCACCCGCCACCGAGGCGCCGCGCGCGCGGTACAGCGAGCGGTTCCTGGACGCCGTCCGGGGTGCGCACCGCGCGGCGCCGCTCGACCTGGTCCTCACGTACGTCTCCGACAGCCACCTCGAGCCGGCCGCCATCGACGAGATCCGCGAGCGGATCGCGCCGATCGTGAATTTTTTCTGCAACAACATCCACCAGTTCCATCTGGTACGTCGCAATGCGCGGCACTTCACGGCGTGTCTCGTCCCGGAGGCGGCGGCGATCCGCGACTATGAGCGTGCCGGAGCCACGTCGCTCTTCTTCCCCATGGCCGCGAATCCCGACGTCTACCGTCCGCTGCAGCGCCCGCGACGCTACGAGGCCACCTTCGCGGGCCAGCGCTACGCGGATCGCGCGGGGAACCTGCTCGCGCTCCGTGAAGGCGGTATCGACGCCCACGTCTTCGGCCAGGGATGGCACCCGGCTGGTCCTCCCGCCGGCATGGGCGCGGCCGGACCCGCACGCGCGCCGAGAACCGGCATCGCGCGCGCGCTCCAGATGCTGGTCCAGGGAAGAAACCCGCTCATCGCGGCCCGCGACCGAAACGAATGGCGGCGGCTCTCCACCCGTCATGCCGCCGCGCTCCATCCGCCGGCGACCGACGAGGGGTATGTCGCGCTCTTCAGCGAGAGCGCGATCAGCCTCGGTTTCCTCGTGCTGGGGGACACGCACCGCACACGCCGCCCGCTCCGCCAGGTGCGGCTCCGGGAGTTCGAGGCGCCCATGTCGGGGGCGTTCTACCTGACGGAGTATCTCGAGGAGATCGGGCTGCACTACGAAATCGGCCGCGAAGTCGTCTGCTTTCGCTCCCGCCGGGAGCTGGTCGACCTGGCCCGCTACTACCTTCGCCACGAGGACGAGCGCGCCCGCATCGCGCGGGCCGGGCACGAGCGAGCGCGGCGCGACCACACGTGGACGCGGCGCTTCGAGGGACTTTTCGCGGCGCTCCGGAAGCGCCGGATCCTCAGATCGTAGCTCGCACCAGCACCGCGAGCGCCGCGTAGCACGCGCC
>JANLXD010000071.1:0-1598 GCA_031364935.1 Candidatus Eiseniibacteriota bacterium | reverse complement strand
GACCGGGCGCCCGCGCGCCCCACGGAGGAACGTATGAGTCGTACCGTTGCCCAACCGGCGACGAACCAAGAGGGCCGGGGAGTCCTCGACCGCGTTCTCGGAATCTTCGCGGATGTCCGTCCCGGCGAAGGGGTGACCGCCCTCCTCCACATGCTGAACATCTTCGTTCTCCTCGCGTCCTACTACCTGCTCAAGACAATCCGCGAGCCGCTCATCCTGACCCAGCCCGGCGGCGCCGAGGTGAAGAGCTACGCCGCCGCCGCGATCGCGGGCGTCCTGATGGTGCTGGTACCCATCTACAGCGCGCTCGCGTCGCGCGTGTCGCGCGTCCGGCTGATCAACGGCGTGACGCTGTTCTTCATCGGCTGCCTCGTCGCCTTCTTCCTGGCGGACAAGGCGGGCTACGCCGTGGGCACCGCCTTCTTCATCTGGGTCGGGATCTTCAACCTGATGGCGATCGCCCAGGCATGGGCCTTCGCGAACGACGTCTACAACGTGGACCAGGGGAAGCGGCTCTTCGCGATCGTGGGCTTCGGCGCGTCGATCGGGGCCATCGCGGGATCCTTCGTGACCGGAAAGCTGGTCGAGCGCTTCGGCCCCTACCCCTTCATGCTGGCCGGGGCCGGTCTTCTGTTCCTCTGCATGCTCCTGACGAACCTCGTGCACGCGCGCGAAAAGCGGCGGCGGCCCGACCCGCCGGGAGACACCGCGGCCGCGCGCGCGCCCGACGGCCCCGCCGCGCCGCCGGAAGAGGGACAGAAGGGCAAGAACGGCTTCGCGCTCGTCTTCTCGAGCAAGTACCTGCTCCTGATCGCGTTACTCATGGTGCTCGTGAACCTGGTCAACACGACCGGGGAGTACATCCTGGGCAAGACCGTCGTGCAGGTGATGACGGCCAAGGCCCACGGCGGAGTGATCGACGAGCAGAAGGTGATCGGCGGCTTCTACGGCAACTACTTCACGATGGTCAATCTCGTGGCGATGCTGATCCAGGCGTTGGTCGTGTCGCGCGTGCTCAAGTACTTCGGCGTCCGGACCGCGCTCATGGTGCTCCCCGTCGTGGCGTTGGCGGGCTACACGGCGATGGCGTTCCTGCCGTTTTTGGGACTCATCCGCACGGCCAAGATCGCGGAGAACTCGCTCGACTACTCGCTTCAGAACACGGCGCGGAACGCGCTGTACCTGCCAACCAGCCGCGAAGCCAAGTACAAGGCGAAACAGGCCATCGATACCTTTTTCGTCCGGTTCGGCGACGTGCTCTCGGCGGGGCTGGTCTTTGCCGGGACGACCTGGCTCGCGTTCGGTCCGAAACAGTTCGCCATGGTCGCGATCGGGCTGATTCTGATCTGGTTGGGCATTGCATACGCGTTGGGCAAGATGTTCAAGCAGATGGCTAAGACGAACTAGGGAACGCCGCGCGTAGCGTCCGCCGCGGAGAGTGCATAGCGGCCGGGCGCTACGCGAAACGCGTAAGCGTAAAAATCAATCCGTGGGTCGAACACTGCGACGACCATTCGCCCAAGGTATTTTTTTTTCCGCTCCCTCTACCCACATCCGGGCACTGCACCACCATCCACCTCCCTCACTTTGGTTGGTTG
>JANLXD010000048.1:0-5634 GCA_031364935.1 Candidatus Eiseniibacteriota bacterium | reverse complement strand
GAGAGGGGGGGTACCCTCCGCCGACGCTGGTCTCGCCGGCTCGGTCGGGGGGACCGTGCTCGACGTCTGGCTACCGCGTCAGATCGGCAGCCAGTACGTCACCTTGGCCAGGAGCGTGTTCTCCGGCTCGTTCCGGAAAAGGGTCCGGGTCCCGAGGCCGTTCTCGAACGCCCCCGGATTGTTCCCGAACATCGCGCGGTTCTCGAAGCTCTCGCGGCTCTGCTTCCAGACAAGGAAGAACGTGCTGCCCGGGCGATACTGCCACCGGTAGACCAGATTCACGTTCACCGACGAGTACGTGAAATTGTTGTCCCGGTAGTCGTAGGGGTCTCCGTTCTCGTCGACGCCGTCGTAATTGATGAAGTCGTAGGTGTCGGCCCGCGCCAGCTCCCGGGCCCGGCCGTAATGCCCGGTCGTCAGGAAGGGCTGGGCGTAGACCTCGAGCGACTGGTTCCGCGTGAAAAGCACGCTCGAGCGCACCGTGAAGTCCACGGTCTGCTGATGGATGTCGCCGAAGACGTAGGCGATGCCGCCGATGCCGCGTCCGCCGAACGTCGCCACGGGCGCGTTCTTCAAGAATTGCGTGTCATCGAAGCGGTTGTGATAGTTCACGCTGAAGGTATGGTTCACGGCGCTCGACTGGTTCCAGTTCAGGTCCATGTTCAGATCGAGCGAGATGTTCTTCGCCGCGTCGCGGTTCCAATTGCCTTCCACCTCGGCGTTGAGCTTCTTCCGGCGGTCCGTGGAACCCCCCAGCCAGCCGCCGTAGGTGGTGGGCTCCCCAATGATCGGGCCGCCGCGCGTCTCGTAGCGGTGGTGTCCCCATTCGTTGTAGATCACGCCGAACCACGCCTCGCGGTAGTTCTTCAATTGGATCGACCCGTTGATGTTGCCGCCGCCGTACTGGGGATGCCCCGGCTCGTAGTGCCAGGCCCGAAGGCCGCTGCCCGCGTCGTAGCCGGTGCGCCCGGCGTACATCCATGACTTGAAGAGATTCAGATTCAGGTTGGCCGAGTTGTAGAAGTGGCTCTTCCCCTCGGGATTGAATCGCCGCTGGAGCCATCCGTTCGTGGCGATCTCATCCGGCGCCTGGAGATATCCCATGTCGTTGATGTCGAGCTTGTCGCTCTCCCACCGCCCGCCCACACTTCCGCGCCAATTCCCTGCGCCGCGCTGAAAGTCCAGCGTCCCGCCGGTGCCGTAGCGCGGCTGGTCGCTCACGCCCGCGAGCGGCTCCGGATTGATCACCGACCCGACGAAGGTGCCCGACATGCTGTAGGTGCGCTTCGGCGAACTCAGGGCGAAGTCCATGCCCGTGGTGTAGGCCTCGCGCGAGGCGAAGTCGCCCCAGCTCAGGCGGTCCGCGGTATTCAGCACCGCGGCGCCCATGACGTTGACGTGGTGCCGCCCCTGCGCGAATTCCTTTCCGACCCGGCCGACGAAGAAGCGCGAAAGCCGGTCGCCGCTCTTGAAGATGTTGTGCGCCTGCCCGTCGCTCGTCAGATCCGTGGAGGCCGCGAGCGCGGCGACGGAGATGCCGCCGACCGTCTTGCCCGTCAGCTTCCCGGCATAGCGGATGCGGGCGTTCTCGTCGCCGGTGCCGATGCGGCGCGAATAGAAGAGATTGAACGCCGGGTGCGAGAAGAAGCGGCTCCCCTCGACGAAGAAGGGACGCTTCTCCTGGAACGAGGTCTCGAACGGCGACAGGTTGAGCACCGCGGGGTCGGCTTCGACCTGCCCGAAGTCGGGCTGCACGGTGGCGTTCAGCGTCAGGTCCGAGGTGACCCCGTACTTGAGATCGGCCCCGAAGTTCTGAAATCCGTCCAGCCGGTCCGGCTCCGACGTGGAGGAGATCATCGAGCGATCGGTCTCACGCTGCACCACGTAGGGAAGCACTTCCAGCTGGCGCGGCGCATGGATTCCCTTGAGTCCGGTCAGCTGGCCGAAGTTGCTCACGAACCCCGCCTGCTTCCGGTCCCAGGTTTTCCAGGACGTGTCCACCCCCTGCCCCTGCATGTACCGCCACACGTTGAGCCCCCACGTCATGTCGTCCGCCGAGCGGTAGCGGATCGCCGAGAACGGGATCCGGATCTCGGCATACCACCCCTGCGCGTCGCGCGAGGTCTCGGCTTCCCAGACCGCGTCCCAATCGTCGTCGTTCTCACCGTTGTTGTAGATGTACGAGTCGAGCTGAACGCCGAGCGGGTTGACCTTGAAGGCGTACCCGGTCGTGTGGTCGTGATACGGATCGATGTAGATCGCGACGATGTCGGAGTTGGTGAAATGATCGCGCCGCGTGAGCGCGGCCGAAATCTTGGTGGAGGGATCCTTCCGGAGGCACGCGACCGCGAAATAGACGGCGCCCTCGTCGTACGCCACCTTGAAGACGGTTTCCCCGGCGGGGATGGCGCCGCGATCGGGCTCCCAGACGCGGAAGCCGCGTCCGGCGGGTGCGGCCTGCCACGCCGCGTCGTCCAGTCTGCCGTCGAGGTGGATCTCCTGCTGGTCCAGCTTGTAGGCCCGGATGACCGGAGCCGCTGCCCTCCGGCCGTCCGCCGAGTCGGGGTATGCGGGTCCTTCACCCGAGGGCGAAAAGCCCTCGAAGGCCGCGGCCGGCCCGAAGGCGATCGCGATCGCGATCGGAACGGCGGCGAGAATGGAGCATGACACTGCGGGTCGCATATGGAATCTCCTCACTCGGCGTGCTGTGACTACGGGATTCTCGCTGCAAAGGTTTCGACAGCGCAGCCGATGGTTTCGTTGGAGCGGGTAGAGTATCGAGTCCAAACTCCGTCCCGCCAGGGGATTTCGTGCGGTATCATGGCGCCGAGTACCGCTCCCCGGGCGCGTCGCCCCGTGCCCCGAAACCCAGGAGTCCAAACCTGTGATCGTGCTCTGGATCGCTGTGGCCGTACTGGTCCTTGTACTCGTCCTGGCCGTCCCGCCTGTCCGCCGCAATCTCCTCACCCGCTGGATCATGCCCATCGTGGCCGCGGCGCTGCCCCGCATGGGGGAAACCGAGCGGATCGCCCTCGAAGCGGGGAGCGTCTGGTGGGATGCCGAGCTGTTCTCGGGGCGTCCGGACTGGAAGCGCCTCCTCGGCTTCCGCCCCAAGGGGCTGACCGACCGGGAGCGCGCGTTCCTGGCCGGGCCGGTGGAGGAGCTGTGCCGCATGACCTCCGAGTGGGAGGTCATCAAGGGGCACGACCTACCCCCCGAGGTCTGGGCCTTCCTCAAGAAGCACCGTTTCCTCGGCATGATCATCCCCGAGGAGTTCGACGGCCTCGGCTTCTCGGCCGCGGCGCACTCGGCCGTGATCACCAAGCTCTCCAGCCGGAGCGTCACCGCCTCGGTCACGGCGATGGTCCCCAATTCGCTCGGCCCCGCGGAGCTGCTCCTCCACTACGGCACCGACGAGCAGAAGCGGCACTACCTCCCGCGGCTCGCGCGCGGCGAGGAGATCCCGTGCTTCGCCCTCACCGAGCCGGAGGCGGGGAGCGACGCCACCGCGCAGCGCGCCTCGGGCATCGTGACCAAGGGCGTCTATCAGGGGCGCGAGGTGCTGGGGATGCGGCTCAACTGGTCCAAGCGGTACATCACGCTCTCGCCGATTGCCACGGTGCTCGGGCTCGCCTTCGTGCTGCGCGACCCGGACCGGCTCCTCGGGGACAAGGAAGAGATCGGGATCACCTGCGCGCTCCTCCCCGCGAACCTGCCCGGCATCCAGACCGGGGAGCGGCACGACCCGCTGGGCGTTCCGTTCCTGAATGGCCCGACCGAGGGGCACGACGTCTTCGCGCCGCTCGACAACATCATCGGCGGCGCGGCAAACGCGGGCCGGGGTTGGCGCATGCTCATGGAAACCCTGGCCGCGGGACGCGGCATCTCCCTTCCGTCCCTGGCCGTGGGGTGCGCGCAGCTCGCGACGCGGGTGGTCACCGCGTACGCCAACGTGCGGGAGCAGTTCGGGCTCCCGATCGGACGCTTCGAGGGGATCGAGGAGCCGGTGGCGCGCATCGGCGGCCGCACGTACATCATGGACGCGGCCCGCAAGCTCACGCTGGGGGCCATCGACGAGGGGCAAAAGCCCGCCGTCATCTCCGCGATCGTGAAGTGCTATCTGACCGAGGGGATGCGCGCCGTGGTGAACGACGCCATGGACATCCAGGCCGGCGCGGCCATCTCCCGCGGACCACGCAACGTCATGGCGCCCGCCTACGCGGCGGTGCCCGTGGGCATCACGGTGGAAGGGGCGAACATTCTCACCCGCTCCCTCATCATCTACGGGCAGGGAGCGATCCGATGCCACCCCTACGTGCAACGCGAGATGGCGGCGTGTGCGCGGCGCGACCTCGTGGAGTTCGACCGCGCGTTCTTCGGTCACATGGGGCACGTGTTCGCGACCGTCGGGAAGGCGTTTCTCGACGGCCTCACCGACGGCGAGATGGAGCCAGTGCCGGTCCGCGGTCCCGCGCGCCCTCTGTTCGGCCGGCTCTCGCACCTGAGCGCCGCGTTCGCGCTCACGTCCGAGGCCGCGATGGCTACTCTCGGGGGCACGCTGAAGCGCCGCGAGCGGCTGAGCGGGCGATTGGCCGACGCGCTCGCGCACCTCTATCTCGCCTCGGCCGCCTTGAAGCGGTTCGTGGACGAGGGACAGTCCCAGCGCGACCTGCCGCTCGTGCGGTGGTCGTGCGCATGGGCGTTCCACCAGACCGAGTCCGCATTGGCGGGAGTGCTCGACAACCTTCCAAACAGGCTCGCCGCGGGCCTGGTGCGCTTCGCCGCCTTCCCGCGCGGCCTCCGTCGCAAGCCCCCCTCGGACC
The DNA here is from genome assembly GCA_031364935.1 of Candidatus Eiseniibacteriota bacterium. Taxonomy (GTDB): domain Bacteria; phylum Eisenbacteria; class RBG-16-71-46; order SZUA-252; family SZUA-252; genus DASQJL01. Next base: position 811 of record JANLXD010000048.1, on the reverse strand, counting down.
GGCTGAGCGCGCAGGTGGCGCGAGCCCTCCTCGAGGATCGCTCGCTCCGGCTGGCGCTGACCGCCGATATCTACGTGCCGCCGGCGTCGGAACAAGGCCTTGGCAGCCTGGAAGCGGCCTACGCCAAGGTCGTTGTCGCCGAGCCAGTGGACAGGAAGCTCAAAGACGCGATCCGCGCGCGCCGGATCCCGGCACACCTCACCGGAGAGGCGCTTGCGGCGGCCGCGGTCGCGGCGGGCGTCATTACCGAGGATGAGCGGCACCTCTGGCGGGAGGCCGACACCGCGCGGCGCGACGCCATCCAGGTAGACGCCTTCCCCGCCCAGCAGTTCGCGGAACTGGTGCTCTAGCGGGGGTTAGCGCTGGCGCCGCCACGTGGCGGTGGGAGCCGCGCGGGCTATCTGGTATAATGCCCGGACACAACTCTGCGCTTTGTCCCGGTCCGAAGGTCCACACCTTGCAAATTCGCCCCTTCCGCATCCTGCTCGGCTTCATTGCCGTCACTCTGGCGGCACCTTCGTTCGCGGCGCAGCCCCCGTCGAGCTCCACCTCGGGCGTCAACGCGCCCGATCGCGGTGTCGTTCGCGATGAATACCTTCCGGCCCGTCCGGCGGCCGGCGCGACCCGTGTCCGATACATCCCCATCTCGCTCCGGTCGCCCCCCCCGCGTGAGGAAGTTCTGGTGTACCAGGACAGCCTGAACGCCCTGTCCGTCAGCAACCAGGGGAACTGGACGCACCAGGACAATTCGGCCAAGCCAACGGCGTGGCACCTGGACACGTTCTACGGCTGCCAGAATCATGCGTGGTGG
>JANLXD010000037.1:0-1997 GCA_031364935.1 Candidatus Eiseniibacteriota bacterium | reverse complement strand
CAATTTGCCCGTTTGGATACTCGTTTACCCCTTCGTAAACACTTCAAAAGTCGTTTTCCGGCTGCTAATATCAGTCGACTTAATGAAACTGTTGCTACAGATACTTTCTTTTTTGACATACCCGCTCTTGATGACGGTATCATGAGGATGCCGACTCGCCCTGGCTCGCGCCCGCCCTGCTCATATCCTCGTGGTTCCCGTTGACCGCCGACGCCGAGGTTCGTCCCGGTCGTTGGTGCGGTCTGCCCTGGATGGTTTCATTCAACGCGGGGTTTGTCGAGGACGGGCGCAGCATCGGCGGCGCCGTCGATGCCCTTGCGTCTTGACTCCGTGCCCTCCTGACATAGGATGCTCGCCGAAGCGGGGGAAGCTGCTCGGGTGAGAGCCTAGAGCCACAGCTCATCGCACGACAAGGGGAGAAAAGAATGCGACGATTGACCTTCGGAACCGTTCTCTGCCTCGCAGTGACCGCAGCCGCCAGCGCGGGAACGCCGGACGCTCAGCTGATGGCGCCCATCCAGAAGTTCGTCGACAGCTTCAACAAGGGCGACGCCGCGGCGGCGGCAGCGACCCACGCGGCAACCGCGGATCTGGCGATCATCGACGAGGTGTCGCCCTATCTCTGGCACGGGCCGCAGGCGTTTCAGGCCTGGAGCGCTGATCTGGAGCGCGACTCCAAGAAGCGCGGCACCACCGATCAGGCGGTGACGATCAGCGCGCCGATTCGGGAGGAGACGAACGGCGATGAGGCGTATGTCGTGGTGCCCGCCGTGTTCGTCTTCAAGGAACGCGGTGTGGCGATGCGCGAAGCGGCGCAGATGACGTTCGTGCTGAAGAAGGACGCGGGCGGGTGGCTGATCCACGGCTGGACGTGGACAGGACCAAAACCCAAGGCCGTCGTGCCCGCCAGGCCCAGGCCTCGGTAGACCGCCGATCGACCGTTCTCGCGCTTCGGAGTCGATGCGGAACGCACCGCGCTCCGGTCCCAGCCAGTACGGCGGCTTGGCCTAGCGGGTCGTCGGGGTTGGCGCGCGGGATGGTTAGGTTGCGCTGCCCATTCGACATGACGATGTGCTTGCTCTCTCGGACCACCTTGAAGCCAGCTTTCTCGAGAGCGCGGACTGCCTGGAGATGGGGGATCCCAGGCAGCTTCGGCACTAAACGGCTACCTCGACCTCCCGAACGTCGGCTCCCTGCGTCTCGGAGCTGACCACCGCGACGTACTCCGCGATGGCGGACCGAATGTTCTCAAGAGCTTCCTTCTCGTTTGCCCCCTGTGACCAGCAGCCCGGAAGACCCGGTACCGAGGCCGCGACCCCCTCGTCCGAGTGCTGCAACACGACCTTGTAGCGCATAAATGACCTCGCTGCCCTAGTCTAGCGCCAAGGTCAGGTGCCGGTCGAAGACCGCGGATCAGCTGCGAGGGCCGCGCCGGCCGTTGGCCATCGCGGACCTCGTCAGCTGCATCCGCTTGTTCGGCGGCCCGCTATCCAAGCTCGTCCGGAAACATTCGTGACCCCCGAAAGACTGTGGCGATCTCGGCGAGACCAGGGCGGAGTCGATAGACCACGCGGTACGGCCCGACAATGAGCTCTCGAATGGCGCTGTCGGCTCGCTCCGGCACGGTGCGGCCAGACTCCGGGAACTCTTGGAGTCGCTCAACCGCTGCCACGAGCCGCCCGACCACCAAGTCGGCATACCGAACCGATTCTTCCGAAATGTAGGCGTGGATCGCTTCGAGGTCCCGTACGGACTGCGGGGACCAGATGACCGACGTCACACCCGAAGGCGCTGCTTGACCTGTTCGTGCGGGATGCCCTTGCCCTCGTCAAGCTCAGCCAAGCCAGCGTCGATCCTGGCTAGAAAGACGAGACGCTCGATGGCGTCATCGAAGGTCGCGTCAGGCGGCAGATCCTGCAAGGCCTCCAGGATGCGGTCTCGGCTGGTCGCCATAATGGCCGATTGTAGCGCGGTCTCCCCGCGTGCCCCAGCGTCGG
>JANLXD010000014.1:0-2024 GCA_031364935.1 Candidatus Eiseniibacteriota bacterium | reverse complement strand
CCAGGTGCCAGCCCAGGGCGACCTTCTCGGCGGTGGCCTCGGCGTGGAAGTCGACGATGATGATCGGCGTCTCCTCGCGCAGCTTGGCCGCCTCCTCCTCGGCGACCCGGAACGGGTCGAGGAGCTCGCGCATGAAGACGCGCCCCATCAGATTGATCACCCCGACCTTCACTCCCGACTTGGACCGCGCGACCATCACCCCGCGTCCGGGGACGCCGGAGGGGTAGTTGTGCGGCCGGAGGAGAAGCGGCTCTTCGTCCAGGAGGCCCAGCGCCTCGCGGCGGTCCCAGATGTGGTTTCCGCTGGTCATGCACCCGACTCCGAGCGCCTTGACCTCCTCGAGGATCTCCTTGGTCACACCGAAGCCGGCCGCGGCGTTCTCGACGTTCGCGATGACCAGGTCGATGCCCATGGAGGCGACGATCTCGGGAAGGAGGTCGCGGACCGCGCGGCGTCCCGGAGAGCCGAAGATATCGGCGACGAAGAGGAAGTTCACGAAGAGGCGCCTACTTGGCGTATTCCATGGCGCGGGTCTCGCGGATGACGACGACCTTGATCTGCCCCGGGTACTGGAGCTCGCGCTCCACGCGGCGGGCGACGTCGCTCGCGAGCTGCGAGGCCCGAGCGTCGTCCACGTTCTTGGGCTCGACCATGATCCGCACCTCGCGGCCCGCCTGGATCGCGTAGGACTTCTCGACTCCCGGGAAGGAGTCGGCGATCTTCTCCAGCGCCTCCAGCCGCTTCACGTAGTTTTCGATGCTCTCGCGGCGCGCTCCGGGACGAGCGCCCGAGATCGCGTCCGAGGCCATGACCAGCACCGCGTACAGGTTCTCCGCCGTGGGGTCGTGGTGGTGGTAGCCCACCGCGCGGACCACCTCCTGCGGCTCGCCGTAGCGGGCGCAGAAGTCCATGGAGATCTGCGCGTGCGCGCCTTCCACTTCGTGCGTCACCGCCTTGCCCAGGTCGTGCAGCAGCCCCGCGCGCTTGGCGATCTGGATGTCGAAGCCGAGCTGCCCCGCCATGATGCCGCAGATCCAGGCGACCTCCTTGGAGTGCTGGAGGATGTTCTGCCCGTAGGACGTGCGGTACTGGAGTCGGCCGAGGAGCTTCACGATCTCGGGGTGCATGCCGTGCACGCCCACCTCGAGGATCGCGGCTTCGCCCAACTCGAGGATCTGCTCCTCGACCTCCTTCTGCACCTTGGCCACGATCTCCTCGATGCGGGCGGGATGGATCCTGCCGTCGGTGATCAGCCGCTCCAGGGAGCGCTTGGCCACCTCGCGCCGCACGGGGTCGAAGCCGGAGAGAATCACCGCCTCGGGCGTGTCGTCGATGATCACGTCGATGCCGGTGGCGGTCTCGAAGGCGCGAATGTTCCGCCCCTCGCGTCCAATGATCCGCCCCTTCATATCGTCGCTGGGGAGATGGACGACCGATACCGTCGTCTCGGCCGAGTGGTCGGCCGCGCAGCGCTGGATCGCGAGGGTGACGATCTCGCGCGCTTCCTTCTCGGCGTTCCGGGTGGATTCCTCGCGGATCTCCTGTAACAGCTTCCCGGCCTCGGCGCGCGCTTCGTTCTCCATGTTTCCGATGAGGATCTGCTTCGCCTCGTCCGCGGTCATGCCGCTGATCCGCTGGAGGCGGGAGTTCTGCTCAGTCAGGACGCGCTCCAGCTCCTTGTCCTTGAGCTCGAGCGCTTCGCCCTTCACGGTCTGGTTACGCTCCAACTGCTTCTGATCCCGCTCCTTCTTGTCGAGGACCTCGGCACGGCGGTTCAGGTTGGTCTCCAGCTCTTGGAGCCGCCGCTCGGCGCGCTGAATCTCGTTCCGCTGGGCCTGGGTCTCACGATCCAACCGCGACTTCTCGCGAAACCACTCGTCCTTGGCTTCCAGGAGGGCGCTCTTCTTCTGATTCTCGGCTTCGCGCTCGGCCTCGCGCAGGATTTTGCCGGCGAGATCTTCGGCGCGCAGCACCTTCCCCTCGCCGATCCGCCGGTGGGCGGTCCAGCCCAGCAGGAAGCAGAC
>JANLXD010000005.1:0-1557 GCA_031364935.1 Candidatus Eiseniibacteriota bacterium | reverse complement strand
CGCTTGCGACCGTCACGCGGATTCATCCGACGCGGGTGTGGAAGATTGAAAACGGTTACGCAGTCCCGAGACCGAAAGAGCGGCTGGCGATTGCGTCGGGGTAGTGTCTTGAGTCTGGTGGAAAAGTAGAGATCGCGTCATCATCCAGCGCAGTTTCAACCAACTGACGCGCCCGCTTGGCGGCGGGTGCCGGAGGGTGACGCGATGGCGAAGGATACCAAGAACGAGCAGCGAGCAGAAGCGGAGACCACGGCCGGGCGTGGCGGCCTCGAGATGGCGATTCGGCAACGGGCGCGGTTGTTGATTGATGCGATTGTGGAGGAAGAACTGGAGCACGCGCTGGGGGCGGCGCCGTCAGTGCGAGTTGGGGAGGCTCGTGCGGGTTATCGCCATGGGACGCGCGAGCGGACGTTGACGACGAGCCTCGGTCCGACGACGTTTGCGATGCCTCGGGCGCGGCTGGTGACGGCCGCGGGGACGACCGAGGAATGGCGCAGCGAGCTGGTGCCCCGGTATCAGCGGCGGAGTGCGCAGGTGGATGAAGCGATGTTGGGCGTCTACTTGAGCGGGACCAATACCCGGCGGATCAAAGGCGCCTTGGCCCCGCTGCTTCGAGGGGGGCCGCTCTCGAAGGACGCGGTGTCCCGGTTGGTCGGGCGGCTGGCTGATGATTTCGAGACGTGGCGCACGCGCGACTTAGCCGCCGACGGCATTCAGTATCTGATGCTGGATGGCTGGTACCCGAAGGTGCGGATCGGTAAGCGGCGGGTGCGGGTGCCCGTGCTGGTCACCTTGGGCGTACGGGCGGATGGGAACCGCGTGATCCTGGACGTGCGGTTGGTCGGGGATGAGAGCACCGCCGCCTGGCGCGACGTCATTCACAGCCTCGCGGCGCGGCAGATCGGGGTCCCCACCCTGGCGGTGATCGACGGCAATCCTGGATTGGCGGCCGCGCTCCGCGAGCAATGGCCCACGCTGGCGATTCAACGCTGCACCACGCACAAGCTGCGCAACCTGGAAGCGAAGGCGCCGGCCCGTCTCCGCGAAGAGCTCGCGGAAGAGTATCGGCGGATGATCTACGCAGATAGTCGCGCCGCGGTGGACCAGGCGCGCGGCCGCTTTCTCAAGAAGTGGCGGCTCCGCTGCCCGGCCGTGATCGAGTGCCTCGACGAAGCCGGCGAGGATCTCTTCACCTTCCTGCGCTTCCCGCCCTCGCAGTGGAAGGCGTTGCGCACGACGAATGCGCTGGAGCGGATCAACGAGGAATTCCGGCGACGGACGAAGACGCAGGCGAGTTTGCCCGGGCAAGACGCGGTCCTCTTCCTGCTCTTCGGCCTGTTGCGAACGGGTCAGGTGAAGCTCCGGAAGATGGACGGCTGGCAGGAGATGGGACCTATGAAGCGGGCGGCGTAGTTACGTAGCGATCACGTGCCGGACGATGACGCGCTCAGACTTTTCCACCACTTGACAGACACGACCCACGAGGATCACGAGGGCGGTCTTGGCGTAGAAGCGTTGAATGACTTCGGGTCCTTCATGTTTTCGTGACAAGCAGAC
>JANLXD010000573.1:0-3018 GCA_031364935.1 Candidatus Eiseniibacteriota bacterium | reverse complement strand
GGGCGTCGTGATCTGGCCCCTGGGGGTGGTCTAGGCGGACGCCGCGCTGGCCGCGGCGGCCGTCGCCGCAGCCGCGGACCCGCGCGTGGAGCAGGTGCTGGTTTGTTCCCCCGACAAGGATCTCGCCCAGTGCGTGCGCGGCGATCGCGTCGTGCAGCTGGATCGCCGCACCAAGGAGGTGCGGAACGCGGCAGGGGTCATGGCGAAGTTCGGCGTGCCGCCGACCTCGATCCCGGATTATCTCGCGTTGGTCGGCGATAGCGCCGATGGCTATCCCGGCCTGCCCGGCTGGGGACCCAAGGCAGCGTCGGCCGCGCTGGCGCGGTACGGTCATATCGAGGATATTCCGATGACCGGCGAGTGGGATGTGCCTGTGCGAGGAGCGGCGAAGCTCGCGGAGACTCTGCGTGATCGGCGGGAGGAAGCGTTGCTCTTCCGAACGCTGGCGACTCTTCGGACCGATCAGCCGATCATCACGGTGGATGAGCTGGCGTATCGCGGTCCGACGCCGGAATTCGATGGGTTCACGACGAGCTGGCGCCGCCCCGCGTTGCTCGCCCGGGCTCAGGCGATCGCGGCGGGGCGGCCAGCGTGATATCTACTTCTTCTCGGGCTGGGAAACGGTGATCTTGAAGCCGTCCGGATCCGTGACCGTGAATCCGATCGGTCCCCAGGGCAGCGGCCCCGGGCCCTGGTCCAAGGTGATTCCCGCCGCCTTCGCCTGCTGCGCGAGCGCGTCGATGTCCTGATCGGTCTCGAGGTACAGGCGCATGCCCACACCCTTGACTCGATCACGGCCCTTCCCGAAGTCGTCCTGGGAAATCCCCAGCCAGCCGTTTCCAGCCTGGAGCATCACGCCTTCGAGCTTGCCCTCCTTCTCCATCTTCTCGCTGATCGTAAATCCCAGACCGTCCGTGTAGAACTTGAGGCTCTTGTTGACGTCATTCACGGTCATGGTCGTCGTGATGCTCTTCACCTGAAGCGCAGTTGTTGTAGCCATAGTGTTCTCCTTGCGATTGGGTGCGTGCTTCTACCGTGGAGACTACTCGGCAGGCCCACATTGGTCACGTGAATCCCTCGCCGTTCGCCCTAGGCCCCACAGCCCGTCCCTGACCGTACACGCGCGGATCGTTGATCGATTTGAAGCACCCGTCCGCTGTCACCCGTCAACGGTAGGTACCGACGCCGCTTGAGCCCCCTTGGTCGTCCCATGGTTGGTGCCGGTTGCTCGATGGCACATGCCTTGCGTGAGTCAGGAGCTAATCACTCCTCGGAATGTGTCTGGGATTCACAAAAGGAGATTCGACCATGCGCAAATCTGTTGTCGTTGGCTTGGCCATCATCAGCGCGCTGCTCCTGGGTGCCACCGCTGTTTCCTACACGAAGTACAAGAAGTCTCAGGCGGACTACGCGAAGGCGACGGCCGATCAGGACAGCACGAGACTCCGGTATGAGCGTGCCGTCGGCGAGATCGTTGCGATCCAGGACAGCCTGAACGCCATCACGCCCGGAGGGGAAGCGGCCCAGGGGGACGTCGAGCTTCAGGGACCAGGGACCCTTCACGATAAGGTGCTCGCGCGGATCAGCACGTTGAAGTCCTCCATTGCGCGCACCAAGGGGCGGATCGAGGAGCTGGACGCGAGGCTCAAGCACAGCGGCGTTCGGATCGCCGGCCTGCAGAAGATGATCAATGGCCTCCGGGAGTCGGCCACTTATAAGGAAGAGCGGATCGCCGAGCTATCCAACCAGGTCGGCACGCTGCGGACCAAAGTCACAGGAATGACGTACGAGATTCAGGGCCAGCAGGAGGCGCTCGATCAGAAGCAGCAGGAACTGGCGGAGAAACAGCAAGAGTTGGCGACCATCTACTACGCCATGGGGACGAAGAACGAGCTCACTAACTCCGGAGTCGTGGAGAAGAAGGGCGGCGTTCTCGGGGTGGGCAAGTCGCTCAAACTCTCAGGAATGTTCGAGGAGGCGGCCTTCGTTCCTCTGAATACCGATCAGGAAAACGTGATTCGCATTCCCACCAAGAAGGTTCAGATCCTGAGCGCGCAGCCGCCCTCGAGCTATGCGCTCCAGACGGTAGGGAAGAACATGGTGGAGCTGCGCATCCTGGATCGCACCGAGTTCCGGAAGATCAAGCATCTGGTGATTCTGAAGGCGTAGAGCCGATAGCTCCAAGATGCGCTCATTTGAGCGGGCGGGTGCCTACGGGCATCCGCCCGTTTTCAGTGTTCAGCCTTCCGGTCGAATTGCCGATGAATCCAGGGGTATCAGCCTGGAGGAGGGAACTGAAATGAAGATGACGCGAGCGGTCTGGTTTGGCGGGATCCTGCTTCTCTTGGTCAGTGGCGTCAGCACCGCGGCTTGGGCCGGTGCCGACGAGTCCGATTCGAGCGCCACCGAAGATCCCAAGGTGAGCGCCCTTTCCGAGATCCGTGTCCGCGCCGAGTCCATGCCGATCGACACGCGAACGGACATCGACAAGCGGATAGACGCTACCGTGACCCGGGTCAACAATGACGCCGCCAAGGGTCAGACCAAGATCGCGGCCAAGCTCGCCTCCGCGTTTGGCCAGACAAGCGATGCTCTGCTCGAGCTGAAAGCCGAGTACGGCCTCAGCTGGGGGGAGTTGGTGGTGGCTCACACCCTTTTGACCAACTCCAGCGTGAAGGTCAACCTCGTGGATCTGGCGTCGTTGCGCTCCGATGGCCTGAGCTGGGGCGCCATCGCGTTCGGGCTCCGGTTCCATTTGGAGGACCTGGAGGAGGCGATCAGAGCCGAAGGCCGCGTGGCCACGGGCCTCTCGAAGGTGAATGGGCCGGCGGGTGGCAAGTAGATGCCGCTTTCCTGAAGGTGTGTAACGGGCTACCTTTCGCTCCTCATGCCGGTCTGCCCGTCGTGTAAACGCGTGGTCGATACGCCGGGGCGCTATTGTCCCGAGTGCGGCGCTGCCTTGGCGGCGCCGCACTCGGGCACCGTGCCGCCCGAGCGCCGGACCCTCTCATCGCCGGA
>JANLXD010000570.1:0-8242 GCA_031364935.1 Candidatus Eiseniibacteriota bacterium | reverse complement strand
ACGGCCACCGCGCGGGCGGCGGGCGCCGCCGGCACGCTGATGGTGGCGAGCACGCTCGCGACGCGCACGCTGGAGGAGATCGCGGAGGCCGCGACCTGCCCGCTCTGGTTCCAGCTCTACGTGTACCGGGATCGCGGCATCACCGAGCGCCTCATCGCCCGCGCAGAGGCGGCCGGCTATCTCGCGCTTGTGGTCACCGTGGACACGCCGCGACTCGGGCGGCGCGAGCGCGACGTGAGGAACCGATTCGCGCTCTCGCGCGGCCTCACGCTCGCGAATCTCGCGGGCGAAGGAGCCGATCTGGCGCGTTGGGAGCGCTATGGGAGCATGGCCGCCTACGCCTCCGCGCTGCTCGATCCCTCGCTCACGTGGGAGACGATCGCCTGGATCCGAAAGCGCACGAAGCTTCCGATCGTGCTCAAGGGGATCGTCCGGGCCGACGACGCGGCACGGGCGGTGGAGCACGGCGCGGCCGGCGTTTGGGTCTCGAACCACGGCGGCCGGCAGCTCGACGGCTGCGAAGCGACCGTGCTCGCGCTTCCGGCGGTCGTCGCGGCGGTCGGCGAGCGGGCCGAAGTGTTCGTGGACGGAGGCATCCGCCGCGGCACGGACGTGCTCAAGGCGATCGCGCTGGGTGCGCGCGCCGCCCTGATCGGCCGCCCCATTCTCTGGGGCCTGGCCGCGGGAGGAGAGCGCGGCGTCCGCTACGTGCTCGAGATGCTTAAGGAGGAGCTGGCCCTTTCTCTTTCCCTCGCCGGTTGTCCCGATCTCCGGACCGTCGCCGGCGACCAGGGGCTGGTCGTCCGCTGCGATCCCGCGTGAGCCGCCGCGTGTCCCGCGTCTCCCGCCCCCCGAGCCTCGGGCTGATCCTGTGCCTCGTGCTGCTGGCAGCGCTCGCCCCCGGCTGCCTCACGTACGAGACGAGTCAGACGCGTGTCGCGATCGACAAGAAGGGGCTCGCGCGCGTGGAGGTCACGATCCAGAACGTGGCGACCACCGAGACCGGGCGCGACGGCCAGTGGGAGGACTTCCAGCAGCTCGACTCGCTGCGGCGGAGCGACGCCTACTTCACGAGTTCGTTTCTCCGATCGGTGCGCGGCGGGCAAGTCGGCCGGAGGCGCGTCTGGCTGTCGCACGCCAAAATCCACGCTTCGTACGTCATCAGCACCCGCGACCTGAACCAGATCGCGGAGGGATGGAGCGCCGATTCCGCCGGCTACCGCTACACCTCCCTCTTGACCGTGGCCCGGACCAACGGGAAGCGGACGGCCGACGAGAAGCCCACCGTCGTGTGGCCGAGGAGCGCGCGGCTGCTCCTGGTCGTCGAGAAGGACCCGCACTTCTCCGAAGCGGTCCCCTTCCTCCCTGAGATTCAAAAGATCCTCGCGGACCGGCTGACGGTGCCCAAGCCGGCGAAGCCCACGAAGGCGACCCGGCGCTCAGCCAGGTAGCTCCGTCGAGCCGCACGGGCGGTCTCAGGCTGTGGGGCGGTATCTCGCCGCGTAGACTCCCAAGCAGTGGTCCATCACCACCGTGATCCCCGCCGCCATGAGCTTTGCGGCGGCCGCGTCGTTCCGGATTCCGCTCTGCATCCAGAACACACGCGGGCGGCGGGCGGGAGGAAGCGCGAGAACCTCGTCGGCGTGCGGCGGGACGTCGTCCGAGCGGCGGAACACGTTCACCACGTCGAACCGGTCGGGCACCGAGGCCAGGTCGGCGTAGGCGGTGCGGCCCAGGGAGGTCTGGATCTTGGGATTCACGGGGATGACCTGCATTCCGCGCTCGACGCAGATCCGAGGGATCTCGTAGGCGGCCCGATGCGCCTTCCGCTCGTCCACCATTCCGATCACGGCCACCACCCGCGCTTCACGCACGATCGTGGCGATGGCTTCCTCGTCGGTGACCCCGGCAGGCACCGGCATCAGAAGTAGGCGCTCAGCATGACGACGGTGGGCGTGGACTGGATGATGAATCCGTGCGAGCGCGAATCATCGGTCTGTCGTAGCGTCGACCCGCCCCCAAAGTCCTCGATGGAGCGGTGGGTCTTCGAGTCCTGGTAGAGATAGACTAGGCCGTAGCGCGCCCCCAGGCTGAATCTGCGGGTGAAGAAGTATTCGAATCCCGCGCCCAGATCCGCGCCGACTCCGCGGGACCGCGTTTCGTTGGCCCAGATGGTGTAGTCGGGGTTGCTTCCGTTCCGTATTCGCGTCAGGGTACGGTTCCAGTTTCGTCGCACGGTGGGTCCGGCGAACCCGAAGAGGTTCAGGCGGCTGCCGGCGCTGGCGTAGCGCACGAAATGGGCGAACAGGTTGTAGGTCTGGCTGTCGTTATCCGCGTCGAGGTTGCCTCTGGGGACAACGAGCGTATCCACCACCGTCCGCGAGTTCGCCGCCTCGTCACTCGTGGAAATCTGAGTCAGAAATCCAAGCCGTAGGGCGGAGCGGGCGCTCATATGGTATTTGCCCGAGATGATGGCAGACCCCGATGGACCGCCGATCCTCGGATCCACTTCGAATTCCAGAGCCCAGGCGTGCGCCTTGAGCCCGTTCCGGGGCGGCGCGTCGTACTCGTCCGCATCCGCCTCGAGAGGCAGTGACGGGAGCAGCAGGAGACCCAGCGAGACGCCTGCCAAGGCGCGTACGGTGCGCGAAACGATCCGTGATTTCCGAGGGGGGCGACGACGGGTGAGCGGCGGCATGGGAAGCCCTTCTGGTGGGCCTGGCCCGAGGATGCCCGACCGGTGAAGTTGTGAGATGGGCCGCCACCAGCCTACGCTCCGCGTGCCTTCCTGGCTAGAGGCCCTCGGCTGGCGTGTCCGGCCCGGTCCCAGTATTGACCGCAACCTTCGGATAGCCGCGAACGTCCCCCTTTCGTACCTTCTCCTGTATGAACGAACGACCCACCCGCTCAGCAGCCGCGCCGGATGCCGCCCCGGCCGCCCGCGACCCGCGTTGGCTGGCGATCCTCCGCCGCGACGGCCGCGAGGACGGACGCTTCGTCTTCGGCGTGCGCTCCACCGGGATCTACTGCCGCCCTTCGTGCCCCGCGCGAAAGCCGGGGCGGGGCCAGGTCGTCTTCTTCCCCGATTCGCCCGCCGCCGAGCACGCGGGCTTCCGCGCCTGCCGCCGTTGCAAGCCACGAGACGTGGCCGCCCATCCGCACGCGCTCCTGGTGCGCCGCGTCTGCGCGCACATCGAGGAGCGCGCGCCGGAAGAGCGCGTGACCCTGACCGCGTTGGCGCGTGTCGCGGGCCTGTCGCCCCACCATCTCCAACGAACTTTCCTTCGCGCGACGGGAATCTCGCCGCGCCAGTACGCGGACGCGGTCCGCCTGAACGCGCTCAAGGAGCGCCTACGACGAAAGGAGCCGGTCACCATGGCGATGACGGAAGCGGGATACGGTTCGAGCAGCCGTCTCTACGAGCGCTCGCCGGAGGCCCTGGGGATGACGCCTGGCGACTATCGCGCGGGTGGCCCGGGCACGAGGATCGGCTACACAGTGGCGAAGTCGCCGATCGGAGCGCTGCTCGTGGCCGCCACGGAGCGCGGGGTCTGCAGCGTGAAGATCGGGGGGGACGACGCCTCCCTGGGGGCCGCGCTCCGGAGCGAGTTCCCCGCGGCGCAGGTGCGGCGGGACGAGGCCGCGCTGGGGCGGTGGGTGCGCGCCATCGTGCGGCATCTCTCCGGCGAAGACACGCGCCTGGACGTTCCGGTGGATGTGCGCGCCACGGCGTTTCAGTGGCGCGTGTGGGAGGCGCTTCGCGCCATCCCCTACGGCGAGACGCGCAGCTACCAGGAGATCGCTCGGATCGTGGGGGCCCCGAAGGCGGCGCGCGCCGTGGGCCACGCGTGCGCGACGAACCCGGTCGCGATCATCATCCCGTGCCACCGGGTCGTACGCGGCGACGGCTCCCTGGGAGGCTATGCGTACGGGTTGGGGGTGAAGCGGACCCTGATCGACTCGGAGCGGGCGCGGGCCGGGCGGCGCGCGGGGCGCGCGGGGCGCGAGGTGAAAGGTAGCCGCGCTACGCCGTCTCCAGCGCCGAAGCGAGCGCGCTCGGGTCGGTGACGGGCGCCTTGCAGGCGAAGTTCTCGCAGACGTAGGCCGCGGCCTTCCCACCGACCGGTCCCTGCCCCGCGGTGAATGGCGCGAGCTTCGCGATCGCCGCGCCGGCGTCCCCCGATTCCCGGAGTAGAAACACCGTCCTCGGCGCGAAGCGGCCGCGCGCGGCATCCAGGAGCGCGCGCGTCTCCGCCGCATTCCGCGCCCCGGCCACCACGACCTCGCGCGTCGGCCCGAACGCGAAGTCCAGGGCACCCAGGAGCTGCGTGTGGGCGCCTGGGAGGCGCGACACCGAGCCCCCGAACGCGCGCACCGTCTCGTCGGCGCGGCGCTCCAGCTGCGACCGACCCGTCATGCGCGCGAGACGCAACAGAACGAGCACCGCCACCGAATTCCCCGAGGGAAGCGCGCCGTCGTAGATCTCCTTGGTGCGGGCGAGGAGCGGCTCCGAGTCGGAGCCCGTGAAGAAGAATCCCCCCTCCTTCTCGTCCCAGAAAAGGCGCTCCATGTCCTCCACCAGGGCCAGCGCGCGCTCCAGGTGGCCGGGGTCGAACGTCGCCTCGTACAGCTCGAGCGACCCCCAGGCGAGGAACGCGTAGTCGTCCAGGTACGCGGGATGCGCGGCCTCCCCTTCGCGCCACCGCGCGAGCAGGCGGCCGTCCTCGCGTAGCAGATGCGTCTCGATGAAGGCGGCCGCGCGCGCCGCCGCCTGGGCCAGCCGCGGCTCACCGAGAGGCACCGAGGCCTTCGCCAGGGCCGCGATCATGAGCCCGTTCCACGCGGTCAGCACCTTGTCGTCCCGGAGCGGGCGGACCCGGCGCGAGCGAGTCTCGAGAAGCTTCACCCGATCCGCTTCCAGCCGCCGCGCCAGCTCCACGGGCTCGAGCCCGGTGTCGCGGGCCAGCGCGAGCGGGTCTTCGGTGAGATGAAGGATGTTGGTCCCGGTCAGATGGCCGCCCGCGGCGGGATCGATCCAGTTTCCCTTCTCCTCGACGCCGTAGGCGCGCGCGAAGAGCGCGGCCTCCTCCGCGCCCAGCGCGTCCTTGATCTCGGCGTAGCTCCAGACGTAGAACTTCCCTTCCTCCCCTTCGCTGTCCGCGTCCTCCGCGGAATAAAACGCCCCCTCGGGCGACGTCAGGTCGCGCGCCACGTAGGTCGCGATCTCCATGACGACCGATGCGTAGAGCGCGTCGCCGGTCGCCTGGTGCGCCTCGGCGTACGCCAGCATCAGCAGGGCTTGGTCGTAGAGCATCTTCTCGAAGTGAGGGACCAGCCACTCGCGGTCGGTGGAGTAGCGGTGCGCGCCGAATCCGAGCTGATCGTAGATCCCGCCCCGCCGGATCCAACGGAGCGTCCGCTCCACCATGTCGAGAGCGCGCCCGTCGCCCGTGCGCTTCCAGTAGCGGAGGAGAAACGTGAGCTGATGGGGCGTCGGGAACTTTGGCGCGGTGCCGAAGCCGCCGTACTCCTCGTCGAAGCGCTGCTGGAGATGCTCGAATCCGTTGGTCAGAAGCGAGACATCGGGCCGCTCCCCCGGCGTCCCCACGTATTCGCCGCGCACGGCCTCCACGATCTGCCCCGCCACGCTCTCGACGCGCTCGCGCTGCCCCTCCCAGGCGGAGAGCACCTGGTAGAGAACCTCCTTCAGCCCAGGGCGGTCGAATCGCGCCTCCGGAGGGAAGTAAGTGCCCGCGAGGAATGGACGTCCGTCCGGGGTCAGGATCACCGTAAGCGGCCAGCCGCCGGAGCCCGTGAGGGCCTGGCAGACCGTCATGTAGACGTGGTCGATGTCGGGGCGCTCTTCCCGGTCCACCTTGATCGGCACGTAGCCCGAATTCAGGATCGAGGCGATCTCGTGGCTCTCGAAGGACTCGCGCTCCATGACGTGGCACCAGTGGCAGGTCGCGTAGCCGATCGAGAGGAAGATCGGCCGATCCTCGGCGCGCGCCTTCTCGAACGCCTCGTTCCCCCATGGGTACCAGTCGACTGGGTTCTGGGCGTGCTGGAGGAGGTAGGGACTCTTCTCCTTGGCGAGCCGGTTCTCGCGGACGGGCGGCGCGTCTGGATCAGACGGCATGCTCGATGAGCCCCCCCGCGACGACCCGATCGCCGTCGTACAGCACGAGGGACTGGCCGGGCGTCATTGCGCGCTGCGGCTCATCGAACACGACCTCCGCGGCCCCGGCGCCGTCCGGCCGGAGCACGGCGGGCGCGGGCGCGTGCAGGTAGCGGATTTTCGCCGAGCCGGCGACCGGGCCTTCCGGCATCAAGCCCGAGAGGTAGTTCACTCGGTGGATGCGCGCCGTCCGGCGGTAGAGAGCCGCTTCGTCGTCCACGACGACGGTCGCGGTCGAGGGCTCGATGTGGCTCACGTACAGGCGCCGCCCCGCGGCCACGTTCACGCCGCGGCGCTGGCCGATGGTGAACCCATGAATCCCTTCGTGGCGGGCGAGCGGGCGGCCGGCCGCGTCCCGAACCTCACCCGACGGCGCCGCGGCCACGCGCTCGGGATAGCGCTGGCGGAGAAAGTCGAGGTAGCGCTTCCCCTCGACGAAGCAGATGTCCTGGCTCTCCTTCTTGTCAGCCACCGGAAGCTCCAGCTCGCGCGCCGCCGCGCGAACCTCATCCTTGGTCATCGTCCCGAGGGGAAAGAGGGCCTTGGCGAGCGTCGCCTGACCCAATCCCCACAGCACGTAGGACTGGTCCTTGCCGCCGTCCGCCGATCGGAGAAGGGTCGCCCGCCCGTCGGAATCCACGCCGCGCCGCGCGTAGTGGCCGGTCGCCACGTAGTCGCACCCGAACGACTCGGCGCGGCGCATCAGCTCGCCGAACTTGAGCCAGTTGTTGCACTGCACGCAGGGATTCGGGGTGCGCCCGGCCATGTACTCGCCCACGAAGTTCTCGATCACGTGCTCGCGGAAGTCCTCCTCCATGTTGAGCACGTAGTGCTTGAACCCGATCCGGTGCGCGACGGCCCGGCAGTCGTCGATGGCCTCGAGCGTGCAGCAGCCGCGGGCCGGCGAAGGGCCCTCCGCATAGCACCAGAGCTTCATCGTGACGCCGATCACCGTGTGGCCGGCCCGGTGGAGGAGCGCCGCCGCGACGCACGAATCCACCCCGCCGCTCATGGCGACGAGGATGGTCGCCTTCGCGGGAGGCGTGAATGGAGCCATGGAACCCTCGGGCGGCGTTGTGGGACTCATGAAAACCTCAGGCGACGAACGTGGGCGAAGCGGAGCGGAGCTTCTGGACGACGGGAGGGATCAGCTCGATGACGCGGTCGATTTCGTCCTCGGTGGTACATCGCCCCAGGCTCAGGCGCACGGCGGTCTGCGCCACCGCGGCGGGCACCCCCATGGAGAGAAGCACCTGCGAGGGGTGCGAGGAGCCCGCCTTGCAGGCCGAGCCGCTCGAACAGGCGATCCCCTTCATGTCGAGCGTGAGGATCAGGTGCTCCCCCTCGGCGCCGACGAAGGAGAGATGGCTGGTGTTGCAGACGCGGGGCGCGTCCGCTCCGTGCACGACCACCTGGGGCAGCCGCGCGAGCAGCGCCCGCTCCATGCGATCCCGGAGCGCCGCGATCCGCGCCGGCACGCCGCCGGTCAGCTCCATGCGCGCGAGGTTGGAGGCGACGCCCAGCCCCACGATAGCGGGCACGTTCTCCGTGCCGGCGCGGCGGCCGCGCTCGTGATCGCCGCCGAACTGGAGCTGCGTCGGCTTGAATCCGCGCTTCACGTAGAGCGCGCCCGCGCCCTTCGGCCCGTAGAACTTGTGCGCCGTGATCGTGACGAACGAGGCCTGCCACGCCTGCACGTCGATCGGGATCTTCCCCGCGGCCTGGACCGCGTCGATGTGGTAGGCGATGCCGCGCGCCGCGCAGAGGGCACCGATCTCGGCGCTGGGCTGTATCACGCCCGTCTCGTTGTTCGCGGCCATCACCGAGACGAGCACCGTGTCGGCGCGCAACGCCTCCGACACGGCGTTCGGCTCGACGCGCCCGCTCGGAGAGGCGGCCACGCGGGTGACCGTGAACCCTTCCTCCTCCAGCGCGTCCGAGGCGTGCCGAACGGCGTCGTGCTCGATCGCGCTCACCACCACGTGGCGCCCCTTCGCAGCGAGCGCGCGGGCCGCGCCCAGGACCCCCATGTTGTCCGACTCGGTGCCGCCGCTGGTGAAGACG
>JANLXD010000508.1:0-7677 GCA_031364935.1 Candidatus Eiseniibacteriota bacterium | reverse complement strand
GCATCGTGATGGGCATCGATCGTGTGGTTCGCACCCACCGGATCTCGTCGCACTCGATGGCGCGCGGGTCGCCCCGGCGGGGAAGCTTGGGCTCGCAGAGGTGGAAGTAGATGCTGACGCGACGGTCGGGGTAGACGTGCGTGAGCGCCCGCCAGAGCGGCCCCACGGTCACCTCGAAGCCGATCTCCTCGATCATCTCGCGCTGGAGGCACTGGACGACCGTCTCGCCCGCGTGGCGCTTCCCGCCCGGAAACTCCCAGCGGCCGCCCTGGTGGTCGTGCTCCTGCCTCCGGGCGATCAGCACACGATCCCCCTCGATCAGGATACCCGCGGCGACTTCATAGAGCCGCACCCGGGCGCCTATGCCAGCACCAGGATGAGTCCCGCCAGAAACCCCCTGATCGCCTGAGAACCCCCCGAGTCCTTCAACCCCCGCTCGATCTTCTCCCTCAACTGCTCGTACGTGAACGGTCGCTGGAGAACTTCGGAGAGGCCCAGCTCCCGCGCTTTCTCCACCGCGTCCGGGATCGCCGATATGACCAGGACCGGAATCTTGTCGCCGCGCTGCTTCAGCTCCGCCAGCAGCGCCGGTCCGTCCATTTCGGGCATCTTGAGGTCGAGGAGGATCATGTCGGGGTGGAAACCGCGGTCCATTTCCGTCAATGCCTCGACCCCGTTTCGGGTGAGGCAGATCGAATAGTAGGACTCGAGGAGCAGCTTCAAGCTTTCGAGGACGTCTTCGTCGTCGTCCACGATCATCAACTTCTTCATTTTGATCTATATGGGTCCGGTCGGGGCGGCGCGGTGATGACCGGGCGAGCCTCGACCGGGTATTCCCAACTCCCTAGTCGGCCAGTGCTGTTTCAGTACGGTACAAGTGTGCCTCTTCGGCCCACGGCTAGTCAACCGTGAGCCGTGAAGAGCACCCACTGGGGCATACCCCGCATCCGCCTTAGTTCGTCGCGCGGCGTTTGGGGATCGACGCCTGCTTCAGCTCCTTCTTGAAGAACGCGACCGTCCGCTTCCAGGCGTCCTTGGCGGCAGCTTCCCGGTACCCGTGCCAGGGGTTGTCCTCGTTCGCGAAGGCGTGGCCCGCGCCGGGGTAGATCTTGAAGTCCGCCCTCTTGCCGGCGCGCTTCAGCGCTTTCTCGAACGCGCGCACCTGCTGGGGCGAAGGCCCCTTGTCCTCGGCGCCGAAATTCCCGAGCACGGCCGCCTGGATCCCGCGGATCGCGCGTTCGTCGGTGAGCGGCGCACCGTAGTACATCACGACGGCGCGGATGCCGGGGTCGGCCGCGGCCAGGCGGATCGCGTACTTCCCGCCCATGCACCAGCCGATCGCGCCGATCGCGTTGGCGCGGACGTCCGAGCGTCCGCGCAGGAAGTCGGTCGCGGCCCGCAGCTTGACGATGACCGCCGCGTCGTCCAGGCCGCTCATGAGCTGATGGGCTGTCTCCTGATCCTTCGCCACCTTTCCATCGTAGAGGTCCACCACGAGCACGACGTACCCCTCCTTCCGGAGGTGCTCGGCCTGGCTCTTCACCCAGTCCGTCAACCCCCACCATTCGGGGATCGCGATGATGGCCGGGTGCGTCCCCTCGCCCTCGGGGGTCTCGAGGTACGCGTTGACCTTGGTGCTCCCCTCGGTGAAGGAGATCATCCCCGCCTGTGCGGGAGATGGAACGGCCAGCGCGCAGAACACGGCGAGCGCGACCAGGGAAAGAGCGAGAGCGAGTGTGGGCATACGCTTCATGGCAGCGTTCCTCCGGATGGTTGTTCGGCTGCTACGGGTGCTTCCTCTCAGAATACCCGGATCTTCTGGATTTGCGCGAGCGCCCAGGCCGCGTGGTCGCGCACGACGGGATCGGGGTCGGACGCCGCGGAGCGCTCGAGAGCCGGAAGTGCGGCCGGGTCCGCGGCATTCCCCAGCGCCACGGCGACGTTTCGCACGAAGCGGTTCCGTCCCGCGCGGCGGAGCGCGGTGCCCTGGAATCGCTGTCGGAACTCGGCCTCATCGAGGGCGAGGAGCGGGATCAGCTCCGGGACCTGCTGGTCCGGACGCGAGGCGAAGGCGGGATCGGCCGACTTCACCGCGAAGCGGTTCCACGGGCAGACCTCCTGGCAGTCGTCGCAGCCAAAGATGCGCGTGCCGATGAGGGGCCGAAGCTCCAGGGGTATCGCTCCGCGGTGCTCGATGGTGAGGTAGCTGATGCAGAGCCGCGCGTCGATCTGGTAGGGGCCGGTGATCGCCCCGGTGGGGCACGCCGTCATGCAGCGGGAGCAGGTGCCGCAGTAGTTCGTCGCGGGCGGGTCGGGCGGGATCTCGACGTCGGTGACGATCGCCCCGAGGAAAAACCACGAGCCTTCCGTCTTTCGGATCAGGTTCGTGTTCTTGCCGATCCAGCCGATCCCGGCCCGCTGGGCCCACGCTCGGTCGAGGAACGGGCGCGTGTCCATCGCGGTGCTCCAGCGGGCCCCCGGCGACAGCGCGCGGAGAGCGGCGCCCAGGCGGACCAGCTTCCGCTTCATCCGCTTGTGGTAGTCGGCGCCCCACGCGTAGCGGGCGATTTTTCCGCGCGGGGCGTCGGGCGCGCTCGGGGCGCCCGAGGTGCTCTGGCCGGACGCAGCGCCGGGTGCCTCCGGCCAGTCGCCCGGGTAATATCCGGCGGCGACGGAGATCACGGTGCGTGCGCCGGGGAGGATCGACTCCGGATCGCCGCGCCGCTCGGGCTCGAGCCCCATCCAGGCCATGGTTCCGTGGCGGCCGCTCTCGACCCATTCGGCCACGCGCGCGCCGTCCGGGTGCGGCTCGGCGCGCGCGAACCCGACGGACGCAAAGCCCAGCTCCCGCGCGGTCAGTCGGATTCGCTCCCCCAAATCGCTTGTGCTAGCATCGGCGGATGCCCGCGACGCCCGATCTGCAGCCCCTGTTTCCACTTCCAAACGTGGTCCTCTTTCCGAAGGGGATCCTGCCGCTCCACGTCTTCGAGCCCCGCTACCGCACGATGATGGCCGATGCGCTGAAGGGAGGCCAGACCATCTGCATGGCCCTGCTGAAGCCGGGCTGGGAAGCGGACTATCACGGCTCCCCGGAAGTCTACCGCGTCGCCTGCGTCGGCCGGGTGGTGCAGCACGAGGCGCTCGAGGGAGGGCGCTACAACGTGACGCTGCAGGGGGAGGCCAGGGTCGCGATCGAGGGCTTTGAGAGCGACCGGCCCTATCGCGTGGCGCGGGTCCGCCCGATCGACGAGGACCGGGCCTGGGCCGACTCCCGCGACGTGGAGGAAGAAGTGGCGGAGCTGCTCGCCCTGTTCCGTCGCGTGCGGCTGGGGGAGAGCGCGGCCTTCGACTTGGCCCAGCTGCTCGGCGGACAGGTAAACCCCGAGTCGGTGGTGAACACGGTGGCCATGAACGTGAACGTGGAGCCGCGCGTGAAGCAGGAGCTGCTGGAGCTCGACTCCCTCGGCGCGCGCTGCCGTGCGATCGTCCGCTACTTGCGCGACTCGGCCGCGACGCAGGACCTGCTGGACCGCGTGCGCCACCTCTACCCGGTCGACCGCAGGCGGAACTAGATGGACGTGTCGCCGGTGATCGAGCGCCTGGAGCAGGCCCATCCGGACGCCGCGTGCGCCCTGACGCATGAAGACCCCTTCCAGCTCCTTGTCGCGACGATTCTCTCGGCGCAGTGCACCGACGCCCGCGTGAACATGGTCACGCCCGAGCTTTTTCAGAAGTACCCCGACGCGGCGGCCATGAGCCGGGCGGCTCAACACGATCTCGAGAAGATCGTGCGGACAACCGGGTTTTTCCGGAACAAGGCGAAGTCGATCCGCGGCGCCTCCGAGCGCCTGGTCGAGACCTTCGGCGGCACCGTGCCCCGCACGATGGAGGAGCTGCTGACGCTCCCCGGCGTGGCGCGGAAGACCGCGAACGTCGTGTTGGGCGTCGGACACGGTCTGGCCGAGGGGATCGTCGTGGACACGCACGTGCAGCGGGTCTCGCGGCGCCTGGGACTTTCGCGTGCGAAAAACCCGGTCGAGATCGAGCGCGAGCTGATGCGGAAGGTGCCGCGCGATAAATGGATTCTCTTCTCGCACCTGCTCATCTTCCACGGCCGCCGGGTCTGCACGGCCCGAAATCCCAAGTGCGAGACGTGCGTCGTGTTCGAGCTGTGCCCCAGCGGGCCGTACTACATACGCGGTCGGGTGCCGCCCTGGGATCGCCGCGCCGCGGACCCTGCGGGCGGGGCGAAAAGGGCCGCGAGGAAGCCCGCACGAAGGGCGGTCGCGAAGAAGGCCGTCGCCAGGAAACCCCCGCGGAAGCCAACCCGGAAGCCCGCGGCCAAGGCCGCCACGCGCCGGAGGGCACGGTGAGCGTCGGAACCGCGGTGCCCGGCTCGATGGCGCCCGACTTCGATCTTCCGGGCCTGGGCGGCGGGTACCACGAGCTGCGCGACGTGGTCCATCCGGGCGGGGGGATCGTCGTCTTCTTCAAGACCGAATGCCCGACCAGCGCGCTGCTCCTGTCCCACATCGGTCCGCTCGCGGACGCGGTGGAGAAGGAGGATCGCCTGTTCCTGGCGGTGGCGCAGAACAGCGAGGAGGAGGCGCGGAAGTTCCAGGGTGAGCACCGGCTCCGTTTTCCGATCGCCTGCGACCAGCCGCCTTACGCCGCCTCGCGCGCCTACGCCGTCCTCACCGTGCCCACGCTGTTCGTCATCGACGGCGCGGGCCGTATCGCGGAGCGCGTCGAGGGATTCGTCAAATCCGAAGTCCTGGCCCTGGCACCGGCCGTCGAGCAGGCGCTCGCACTGGGCGACATTCCGCCCGTGCTCGAGCGGCTCGACGAGCTGCCCGAGCTGAAGCCGGGCTGAACGTCCAAGACGGCCGCCGGGTAGCGGCCAGCTGGTGTCGGGGGCTCGCGACAGGTTTGGTAGCGCGCGGCGCTAGTCGAAGAAGACGCGCTCCAGTACGCCCGCGGCGGTGACGCGGAAGGGCTGGCGCGACCGGAAGTGCTCGACGGCTCCGGCCGCGTCGCCGCGGCGGATCGCGCCCCGGGCGATCCACGGCTTGAGCCACGCCGCGATCTCGCCTGCTTCCGGATGCGGATGCGGCATCAGGGAAGCGCCCTCGACCTCGCCTCCCGGCTCGCGAGTGAGCGTGCAGCCGCAAACGATGGGCACCGTGATCCCGCTCCACTCGCCGAGCGAGCGGTCGTCCACCGTGACGCTAGTCCTGTGGATAAGCTGCTCGCGGCGCCCGCCTCCCACGCGCGACGGCCACTCCCGCCGTTCGAGGCGCGCCCCCGCGGGAAGTCCCAGCGCGGCGCGGATCGCCGCCGTGCCGCCGGGCCGCTCGGGGTCGAGCGCGCGAAGCGCGCGATAGGGCGACTTCTTCTTCCGCCGCGCGTCGAGTGCCGGAAGACGCACGCCGTGCGCGAGGAACGCGGCCTCGATCCCCGGCGAAGCCACGCCCCCTTCCTCCGTCTGGTCCACGTCGCGCATCCGGAGCGCCACCGCGCGGTAGCTACCCACGCCGGGCGGCAGCGTCTCGATGGCCCGTGCGAGGAGGCGTCCCGCCAGGCGGCGCGCTCGCTCCACGGCCGGCTCCGGCTGGTCGGGCGTCTCCCGCAGCGCCCGCGCGATCAGCCACACCAGCACATCGTAGAACGCGCCGGTGAAGACGCGCGAGAAGGAGTGCGGCTCGGCCGAGAGCGTCGCGTCGGTGCCGTCGGAGGGAAGATGCTCGGGGCTCTTGTAGCGGAAGTCGTTGTTCGCGTCCCGGAGCCGCGTGGGATCGGAGATCGCATCGCTCCCGTAGTTGTCGTGCACGGCGCGCCCGAGCGCCTCGGCCAGGCGCGACACGAGATTACTCGCGCGCGCGGCGGCCTTCGTCTCGGCCAAAAACCCGTGACGCACGGCGGGATCGGTCAGCGTCACGAGCAGCGAAGAGCAGTCGGCAAACGCCTCGTGAAACGCCGCGGTCTCCGGATCGGGCGTGGACCAGAACGAAGGCTGGTAGACGTCGAGCACCGCGTGGCCGGCCTCGTGCGCGACGATGTCCAGGCTCTCCGCGGCGTAGACCGCGCGGCCGGTTACCTTGTCGGTGTCGTAGAAGAACTGGAGGCTCGCGCGGTCGTAGAACGCGTTCAGGTCGCGGCCCGCGCGAAGCCGCACGCGGAGCGGCCGCGAGTCGTGCCACGACCCGAAGTCGCGATCGAAGAGGTCCTCCCACACACGAATGGTGCGCCGGAGCGCGATCTCCCCCTGCCAGTACTGGAACGCGAGCGATCCGGGGTCGTAGGGCGCCGGCGCGTAGCGGCGCCCCTCGATCCTGTACGAGGGCTCCCCCTTGGCGGGCTCGATCGGCGTCGCGGGCACGAGGCCCACCGTCGCGTCGGGGTCGTTTGGGAAGATGCGGAGGTCGGCCGCCGCGCGCTTCCGAGGCTTCATCGCCGGGCCCGGAGCAGGGTCAGCGCGCGATCCACGGGGAGCGTGTTGATCACGTCGTCGGGGGTGAGCCACCCCTTCCGGGCCGCGCCGATTCCGTACCGGAGATCCAGGTAGCCGCTCACGTGGTGCGCGTCGGGGTTGACCGCGAGCTTGAGCCCGTGGGCCTTGGCCGCGCGCACCTCGCGCCAGTCCAGCTCCAGCCGGCGTGGATTCGCGTTGATCTCGATCACCACGCCCTCCTCGGCCGCGGCCTTGAAGACCGTCTCCAGATTCAGCCGGTAGCCGTCGCGCTGGAGCAGGAGCCGACCGGTCGGGTGGGCCAGGATTCCCACGTGCTTGTTCCGTATCGCCTTCACCGCGCGCGCCGTCATCTCCTCCTCGCCCATGCCGAAATTGGTGTGGATCGAGGCGATGACGAAATCCAGCCCCTCGAGCACCCGATCGGGGTAGTCGAGTGTGCCGTCGGGCAGGATGTCGACCTCGGCTCCTTTCAGAATACGCAGCGTCGTGGACTTCGAGTTCCACCGGTCTATGTCCGCGTGCTGCCGGGCGAGGTCCTCCTCGGAGAGGCCCCCCGCGTAGCGCGCGCTCACGCTGTGGTCCGTGAGCCCCAGGTAGCTCGCGCCGGCCGCCACCGCCCCTTCGGCCATCTCCTCGACGGTGGATTTGCCGTCGCTGTAGGTCGTGTGGCAGTGGAGGATTCCCTTCATGTCGGAGAGGGTGACCAGGCGTGGAAGAGCGCCCTTTTCGCCGGCCTCGATCTCGCCGCGATCCTCGCGCAGCTCGGGCTCGATGTAGGGGAGACCGAGGACGCGGAACAGGTCCTCTTCGCTCTTGATGGGTGGGTGTTCGGCGCCCGACAGCTCGTACTCGTTCAGGCTGTAGCCGCGGTCGATGGCGCGCTGGCGGATGCGCACGTTGTGGGCCACGTTGCCCGTGAAGTAGTGGAGCGCGAAGGGAAACTGCTCCGCGGTGACCAGCCGGAGATCGATCGCCAAGCCGTTCGGGAGCCGGACCGAGGTTTTCGTGTCCCCCTGCGCGGTGATCGAGGCGCCGGGCACCATCTCGAGGAAGGCCCTGGCCACGGCCGCGGGCTTCTTGGTCGCGACCAGGAGGTCCACGTCCTTCACCGTCTCGAGCCAGCGCCGGAGGCTCCCGCCGACCTCGGCGGCCTGCACGTCCTTCCGCTCGCGGAGGGCGGCGAGGAGCGCTTCGGCCAGCGGGCG
>JANLXD010000121.1:0-1820 GCA_031364935.1 Candidatus Eiseniibacteriota bacterium | reverse complement strand
GGCACCCGCACCGTCGGGAGCACCGGGACGCCCTCCGCCTTGCACGCCGCCGTCACGAGCGCCGCCGCGACCGAATCGTCGGTGGTCGAAGCCCTGAGGAGCCCGACCGGGCCCGTCGGCGACTGGCTCTTCAGATAGCGGGCGAGCGCGCCGGCGAGCGCGGCGGGTGGGACGTGGAGCTGGAAGACCGCCTCGCCCAGGGTCGCGAGGCGCTCGTTGGTGGCCGATGGCGACAGGAGAACCGCGCCGACCACCTGCGTCGCCGCGGCGAGCGGGGCGGTGTTCGCGGTGAACAGCTCCCCGATCAGGAGCGAGACGCCGTGGTCTTTCAGAAGCCAGCGCGCCTTGCGCGCGCCCACCAGGGGATCGCCTTCCGAGTCGTAGAGCACGAACGAGATGGTGGGCGCGAACTCGCGATTGTGCTCCTCCACCGCGATGCGGAGCCCGTTTACGAACGTCTTCCCGTAGCGCTCGTAGCGCCCTGAGAGCGGCACCACCACGCCGATCCGCGCGATCCCCTGCGCGGCGCGCTTGATCGCGACCGAGTCGAGCGGACAGCTCTCCAGGCGCTCGACGATGGCGCTCAGCTCTCTCCTCTGGTCGTCGTTGGGGGTCCCGGCGAGGCCGATGCGCGCGGCCCAGAGCTGCTCGGCCGCCCGCGGCACCGGCTCCAGGCGAAGCACCTCGGGGGAAGCGGCGAACTCGACCGCCCACGCGGGCGCTTCGTTGGGGCTGGGAGCCTCGAGCAGACGGGCCTTCAGCTCGGCGCCGCGGCGAGGAGGATAGTGGCGCGCCGTCGCGACGGGTGTCGCGGCTTGCGGCGCGGCGGGAGCCGCGGTCTCGGGGGTCCCGGGGGCGGTCGTGTCTTCGGGATTGGGCTCGCCCGGCGCCGGGGCGGGCGCGAGCCACACGGCCACCGCGAACGCCACGCAAACGGCCAGTCCGCGCGCGTTGGCCCTCATGAGTCGGAAACCAGGGCAGCGTGCTCGCCGGCCAAGGCCACGTAGGCATCGGCCGATTCGCGGAGCCGCGCGAGCGCCTCCGCGGGAATCGCGCCGCGCACCGTCGCCGGCACGCCGGCCACGAAGGAGCGCGGGGGCACCTTCAATCCCTCCAGCACCACCGCTCCGGCGGCGACCAGCGATTCCTCGCCGATCTCGCAGTCGTCCAGGAGAATCGAGCCCATCCCGATCAGGCAGCGGTCGTGGATCACCGCGCCGTGCAGGATCGCGCGGTGGCCCACCGTCACCTCGGCCCCGACGGTGAGTCCCGCGCGGCCGGTCGTGGCGTGCAGCACGCAGAGGTCCTGGATGTTGGTGCGCGCTCCCACCCGGATGGGACCCACGTCGCCGCGGAGCACGGCGCCGTACCAGACGCTCGCGTGCTCGCCCAGCTCGACGTCGCCGAGCACGACCGCATTCATGGCCACGAACGCGGACGCGGGCACGCGCGGAGCGCGGCCGCGGACCGAAGCGAACGGGAGGCGCGAGGCGCCCCTCCCGGCTACAGGTCCTCGGGATTGCACTTGGGACCGAAGTCTTCGAGCCTTAGCTCTTCCAGGAAGCGGCGGAGCTTCTCCGCCTTCTCCTCGGGGGACTCCTCGGGGCTCGACGCGGTGGCCTGGGGCTCCATCGACTTCTCGAACAGCTTGTCGACGATGAAAATGGGCGCCCGGGAGCGCAGCGCGATGGCGATCGAATCGCTGGGACGCGCGTCGATGGCAACAGCGGCGCCCGCGCCGGCGTCGAGGTAGATGCTCGCGAAGAAGGTGGAATCCTTGAGGTCGGTGATCACGACCCGCGAGATCTTCCCTTTCAGGC
>JANLXD010000517.1:0-3774 GCA_031364935.1 Candidatus Eiseniibacteriota bacterium | reverse complement strand
CGCCGTCCGAAGCGTCGTCGGGGAATACATCGATCAGGTCCGGAGCGCCGGCCGCGGGCCGCGCCTCTACCTGGCGGGGCTCTTCCTCGTCAGTCTGGGGCAGTCGATCTTCTCGCTGCTCCTGAACCTCTATCTCCGGACGCTCGGCTTCTCCGATTCGGGGATCGGCCAGATCCTCTCCAAGCTCTCTCTGGGCGCCGCGGTCGCGGCCATCCCGGTGGCGTTCGTCTTCCGCGGCGCGGGCGCACGCAACATTCTGGTGCTGGCCGCTGCGCTCCTCTCGCTGGTCTACCTGCTCCAGACGACGATCACGCTCCCGGAGATGCTCCTCCTCGTCTCCCTATTGTCGGGAATGGTCGCCACCGTGTTCCGGCTCTCGATCGCGCCGGTGGCCATGCGGGAGGGAACGCCCACCTCGCGGCCGTTCCTCTTCAGCGCCGCGTTCACCGTGTCATTCCTCTCCGCGATTCTCGGGTCGGCCCTGGGGGGAGGGTTGCCGCAGCTATTTCGGCTCTTCACGCACAACGATCTGCTCGCGCTCCGCTGGTCTCTCTACGTCGCGTGCGGATGCACGCTGCTCGCCGTCATCCCCTTCAACGCCATGCGCGACGCGGAGCCCCGGCAGGAGAGCGGCCCGCGGCAGAGAATCGGGCTTGAGATCGAGCGCGGGTTCTCCCGCGCCTGGGGGTACGTCCGCGAGGTGGGGGAGCTGGACTGGATCCTGAATCTGAAGCTGGTGCTCCCCTCGCTGATGATCGGGCTGGGGGCCGGGCTGATCATCCCGTTCCTGAATCTCTACTTCCGCGACCGTTTCGCGCTCAACGAGGCGAACATCGGGATTCTCTTCGGCGTCATGCAGGCCTTCATGGTCCTCGGAAACCTCTTCGGCCCGGCGGTCTCGCGGCGGCTGGGGCTGGTGGCCGGCGTCGTGGTCACCCAGCTCGCCTCCGTTCCCTTCATGATCATCCTCGCGCTCTCGCACTCCTTCCCGCTCGTGGCGGCGGCGTTCTGCCTTCGGAGCGGGCTCATGAACATGAACCAGCCGCTCACCTCCCACTTCGCGATGGAGGTCGTCCCGGAGCGAGACCACGCCATGACGAACAGCCTTTTGTCCCTTTCGTGGTTCCTCGCGTGGAGCGTGAGCGCCGATATCGGGGGCGCCATGATCGAGCGGCAGGGGTACACGCAGCCCCTTCTGATCGCCGCCGGTCTCTACGTAGGTGCTTCGCTGCTTTATTGGTACTTCTTCCGAGGCGTCGAAGAAGGGCGAGTTCCCCGCGGCGAGGTGGAGATTCCAGACGCTTAAGTCTTGCCGCATAACGCCTTAACCGCTCCACATTTCCCCCTGCTTGACGCCCTCAAGTTCCGGAACTCGGATGCCGATTCAAACACGGTCGGGTGGTGGGAGGCCGCGGCAAGGACGCCGGTCCAACGGCACCCCTGGGGTGGAAAACGGTAGTCCGTCTACAACAGAAGGGGGATGCAATGAAGCGGATTCACGTGGCTCTGGTACTTGCGATTGCAGTGGTCGGACTGACGCTCGCGCCGATGGCGAACGCGGCCCGGGTGCCCAGCATGGGCACGCTGGAGCTGAACGCGGGTTACGCCAAGTCCTCCAACGAGGTGATGACGGGCTCAGAGAAGCTGGGTGGCGGACTCACGTTTGGGGCAGGCTACTGGCGGAACGCTTCGCCGCAGGTTTCTTGGGGCGCCGAGCTGGGCTTCGACAACCTGGGCAGCATGAACTATAACAACGGCACCACGACGAGCAACACGATCTCGAGCAGCACGTTCCGGATCAATCCTGCGATCCGGTTCAAGTTTGGCGCGCCGGTAGGACCTTCGTTCCACGCTCAGGCTGGCGCGGGTCTGTACAACGTCTCCTCTGACACCGAGGACAGCGTCACCGGCAAAACCAGCATCAGCCAGTCCAAGTTCGGCTTCAACGCCGGCGCGGGTATGAGCTTCCCGGTCGGCCCGAAGACGCGTGCGAACCTCACGGGTCTCTATCACTCGGTTTCGACCGAAGGTACGAGCCTCAACTACGTTCAGTTCCGCGCGGGCATCGGCTTCAGCCTGTAAGCGGTCAGCAGTCAACGGACGGGGCGGCGCCTCACGGCGTCGCCCCGATTCGTTTTACCCCCGGGGTTGCGTTCTTGCCCCCCGTGTCCTATGTTTCCGAAGCCCCCCGAACAGCAGGTCGTAAGTCGTGGCCAATTTCTGGCCATGCCGGGAGGGCCGTGTGGCCGGGCGGCGTGCGGGGTCTTTGGGGAGGCTGTGTCACGCCGCGGCCCAAACCAAGGGGAGGAACATGAAGAGGATCCGTCTGCTTCTTGCCTTCAGTACCATCCTGGTCGCGATGGCGATCGCGCCGCTCGCACAGGCGTCTTCCGGAATGGGGACGCTGGAGCTGAACGCGGGCTATGCCAAGTCCTCGGATGATCAGACAGGCAATGACGACAAGCTGGGCGGGGGTCTGTCATTCGGGGGAGCCTTCTGGCGGAACGTCTCTCCCATGTTCACCCTGGGGCTCGATGTTTCCTACGACGATCTAGGAAAAATCGAGTACAACAACGGCAACACCGCAAACAACAAAGTGTCCGCGCACATCCTCCGCGTCAACCCCGAGCTTCGGGTCAACTTCGGCCAGAGCACGGGAGCCAACTTCTACGCCCAGGGCGGCGCGGGTCTCTACAACGTGACCGTGAAGCTCGACGACAGCATTTTCGGATCGCTCGCGAACACGGACGGCAAGTTCGGATTCAATATCGGGGCTGGCGCCGGCTTCCCGGTCGGGGAGAAGGCGCGGCTGAACTTCACCGGCCTCTACCACAGCGTCGCCACGGATGGCGAGAACACGACCTATCTCGGCTTCAAGGCCGGGATCGGCTTCGGCATCTAGGCAGAGCGGCTTCAGACGCAAGAACGGGGCGGCGCCTCTGGGCGTCGCCCCGATTCGTTTGATCATGGAGGTCATGCGCCCAGAAGGTGTCTTTTGAATTTTTCCCCCGGGCCGGGATAGGGACCGATAGCACACGCGAAGTAGGCGTCGGCGAAGCCCTTTCCGGCGAACATACCCTTATTGACTCCGTCGATGTCCACCGATGAGCCGAGTCCGGGGATGTAGGTTACGGTGATCTCGTCCCCGGGTAGAAAATCCCGAGCCCAGGAACAGAGGGTCCGGAACTGTTGCCGCACTTCCGCATTCGCCCTGGGGCTGTTGGCATCGAGTCCCTTGGTCCACGCATCCCGGATTCGTTTCCCGCTGACGCGGTGGAGAAAGCGCGTCACGTACCGGCGGGGCAGGTCCGATCGCAGAATGATCGCGGCGTCGCGTTCTCGGTGATCCAGCCAAAGACCCGCGATAAGAACCGGGATCCCGAACTTCCTGTACACCGAGATGCCGTTGAGTTGGAGCAGATGTTTATCTACGCGTACGGTGTCGGGGAAGGCTTTGCCCGCTGCCACGCCGGCATGGGCGAGCCGAACCGCTGGCGCCATGGCGCACACGGTAGCTACGGCAATCGCCCCTAGGATTACTGCGGTCAGGGATCGGGGGCGATTAGGAAGACGGCGGGTAGACGTCTGAACACCTACCGCATCGAGGCCGAGCCGGGGAGCCATTCCCCGACGTGGTAGTTGGCCGACGAGACGAGCCGCGCCTTCCCCTTGTCGTACTCCACCTCCATCGCCCGCACTTGCTGCGGCGTCCGCTCCTGGACAAGCACCTTGCGGCGGTGGTCCTGGTCTTCCTGCAGCACGGCCGCCTCGGTG
>JANLXD010000422.1:0-2625 GCA_031364935.1 Candidatus Eiseniibacteriota bacterium | reverse complement strand
CCGGACGCGCCAGCGTCACGCGCTCCCGCCCGCTTCTATTCCGGCGCTCGCGCCCAGAATGGCGCGCAGCCAGTCGCGCCAGATGGGTGCGAGCCACCACTTCAAGAAGATGTCGAGCAGAAGGAGCGCCGCCGCCAACGCGAGAAGCCGCCCGACCCGCGCCCGCGGCGCGCCGCGCTGAAGCCAGCGCGGGTAACCCCACAGCGCCGCCGCCGTCCCCGCGCAGACGAAGGAGACCACGCGCGCCGCCGACCACGGGGGCCAGGCCATCAGCGCGGCGGCCACCGGTCCCACGTGCGGATCCGCGTTCGCGGCCACCCACCCGACGTAGCCGTTCATGTAGCCGAGGAGGACCGCTCCGAGGAGGAGGCCGGCGATCCCGGCGGTCACGGACGACAGGACCAGGACCAGCGCGAACTCTAGGAATAGGCGCGGCAGAAAGAGCCGGATGTTCCCCTCGGGACCCACCCCCGTCGCGATCCATCGCACCATCTCGTCCCGGAAGATACCCGTGTGCCAGATTCCGCGCACGGCCGTGTCGGGCCGGAACACGGTCGCGGCGATCGTGGCCGCGCTCAACGCGACGGCCCATGCGAGCGCGAGGGTCGCGGCGCGCGAGCCGTCCCGCGCGACGATGGCCCGCGCGTAGACGATCGCGACCGGAACCACCGGGAGGAGCGTGAAGAGAAGCGGCTGGCGGAGCGGGAGAAGGATCCAAGGGAGGACGAGGGCCGGGATGACAGCCGCGGCGAGAGCGGATATCATGGGGCCGCAGTATAGCCCCCTGACAACTCACTCCCTAAGGAGAAGTCCATGCTTCCGGAGTTTCAGAACACGGCGATGCTCGACTTCTCGCGCCCCGAGAACGAGCGCGCCATGGAGTCCGCCCTGGAGACCGTCCGCGGACAGCTCGGCCGCACCCACCCGCTGGTGATTGGCGGCGAGCGGATCGCGAGCCAGGACACGTTCCAGAGCACCAACCCCGCCGACCCCTCCCAGTGCATCGGGAATTTCGCGAAGGCCACGGTGGATCACGTGAACCAGGCCGTGGCCGCCGCCGAGCGCGCCTTCGCCACCTGGTCCCAGGTGCCGCACGAGGAGCGGGCCAACGTGCTCCTCCGCGTCGCGGGGCTCATGCGCCGACGCCGGAATGAGCTCTCGGCCGCGATGATCTACGAAGTCGGAAAGAGCTGGGCGGAGGCCGACGGCGACACGGCCGAGGCGATCGACTTCAGCGAGTTCTACGCGCACGAGATGCTCCGCTGGGGCGGGCCGCAACCGGTCACGCCGTACCCCGGCGAGGAGAACGTCTACAAGTACATCCCCCTCGGTGTCGCCGCGGTGATCCCGCCGTGGAATTTCCCGCTCGCCATCACCACCGGCATGACGGTGGCGTCGATCGTGACGGGGAACACGGTGGTGTTGAAGCCATCGAGCGACGCGCCGTTCATCGCCTGGAAGATGTTCGAGATCCTCGAGGAGGCAGGCGTGCCTCCCGGGGTCGTCAACTTCCTGCCCGGTCCGGGCGGCTCCATGGGCGACGCGTTGGTCGAGCACCCGCGCGTCCGCTACGTCGCGTTCACGGGGTCCAAGGAAGTCGGCATCCGCATCCACGAGCGCGCCGCCCGCGTGCCCCCCGGGCAGATCTGGCTCAAGAGGATGGTCCTCGAGATGGGCGGGAAGGACTTCACCATCGTGGACGAGGAGGCTGATTTGGAATCGGCGGTGCTCGGAGTCGCGGCCGGCGCGTTCGGATTTCAGGGACAGAAGTGCTCCGCGTGCTCGCGGGCCATCGTGCACCGGTCGCTCTACGACGCGTTCGTCGAGCGGCTGGAGAAGCGGGTGAAGGCGATGACGATCGGCCCGACCGTGAAGCGCGAGAATTACCTCGGCCCGGTGGTGAGCGCGAGGGCGGAGAAGACGATTCTCGACTACATCGAAGTGGGGAAGAAGGAAGGGAAGCTGTTGACGGGCGGCGCCAAGCAGTCGGGTCCCGGCTATTTCATCCAGCCCACGGTGTTCACCGACGTCCGCCCCGACGCGCGGATCGCCCAGGAGGAGATCTTCGGGCCGGTGCTCGCGGTCATCCCGGCCGCCTCGTACGAAGAGGAGATCGCGATCGCGAACGGGACGATCTACGGCCTGACGGGCGCCTACTATTCGCGCGACCGCGCCCGTATCGTCGACGCCAAGCGGCGCCTCCATGTCGGGAATCTCTACATCAACCGCAAGTGCACCGGCGCGCTCGTGGGTGTCCACCCGTTCGGCGGCTTCAACATGAGCGGCACGGACTCGAAGGCGGGCGGCAGGGATTACCTCGGCCTCTTCCTCCAGGGCAAGTCGATCACCGAGCTGGTGGGGTGAGAGCGGGGGCCTCGGCCCCGCGGCGCGTGTTGTAAACCCCTGTTAGCGGCGAGGCGCCGGCGGGCGACGATTCGCGGGCGTTTTGATCCGCTCGCCGCTCGACGCGGTGCGGCGATTCGTGGCGTCCGCGATCCCGTCGCCATCTACGACCTCGGGCGCGCCGCGACCGGCGCCTGACCCCGTTCGACGCCGCCATGCTGATCCACCCGAATTTCGATCCCGTCGCGTTCGCCATCGGCCCGCTGGCGATCCGCTGGTACG
>JANLXD010000417.1:0-3135 GCA_031364935.1 Candidatus Eiseniibacteriota bacterium | reverse complement strand
CGCGCTCAGGTCCCCGACCTCGTCGAGGAAGAGAGTGCCGCGGTGGGCGTCTTCGAACCGCCCCTTGCGCGCCTGACTCGCCCCGGTGAACGCCCCTCGCTCATGGCCGAAGAGCTCCGATTCAATCAGCTCCTCCGGGATCGCCGCGCAATTCACGGCGACGAAGGGCATCCCGCGGCGCGCCCCCGCCTCGTGGAGCGCGCGCGCGACCAGCTCCTTTCCGGTTCCGTTCTCCCCCTCGATCAGCACGCGGGCGCCGCTCGCACCGGCCAGCTCGACCTCGCGGAGCAGCGCCTGGACAGCAGCGGACCGTCCCACGATCGGGCTCGCCCACGCGCGCGACAGCCGGCGGTTCTCCGCCCGGAGCGCGAGCGCCGTGCCGGCGTTTCGGAACAGCACCAGCACACGCTCCAGGGAGATCGGTTTTTCCAGGAAGTCAAACGCGCCGAGACGCGTCGCCTGGACCGCCACGTCGATGGTGGCGTGCCCGGACATGAGGATCACCACGGTGTCGGGATCGCCGGCCAGCGCTTCGCGCAAAATGTCGAGACCGCTTCCGTCCGGAAGCCAGACGTCCACGAGCAGGAAATCGAACGAGTCGCGGAGCTTCACCTTGGCCTCGCCCGCCGTGCCCGCGGATTCCACCTGGTACCCCTCGCGCCCCAGGGCTCCTTCCAGGCTCGAGCGGATGTTGGCTTCGTCGTCGACGACGAGAACGCTCGGCATCTACTCCTCCTTCGCCCTCGGCAGGAGAATCCGGAACGTCGTTCCCTCCGGACCCGACTCGGCGGCGATCGTGCCGCCGTGCTCGCTCACGATGCGCTGGACGATCGTCAGTCCCAGCCCGCTCCCGTGCGGCTTGGTCGTGAAGCCGGGCGCAAAGAGGTTCCGCTCCTGCTCCGGCGAAAGTCCGGGGCCCGAGTCGTGGACCGTGATGAGGACCGCCGAATCGGGATCGCTCTGGGCGGTGACGGTCACGCGCCCCTCGGCGCCCGCGGCGTCGAGGCCGTTCTGCACCAGATTGACGAGCGCCTGGCGCACCTGGCCGGCGTCGGCGGGAAACGTGAGATCGCGACCGCCGGCCGACACGGCGAGGCGTCCGGCCGCGACCTCGCGGCCATAGAGGGTTTCGATATCGGCCGCGAGCTCGGACCACCGGCATGGCGCGATGCGGGGCGCCGGGAAGCGCGCGAACGCGGCGAACTCTTCCAGCAGACGCTTCATGCTCTCGACTTCGTCCCCGATCGTGCGGACGGCCTGGTCCAGGATCTGCGCGAAATCCGGACGCTGTAGCTCGTAGCTTCGCCGGAGATCGGCCACCGAGACCGCGATCGGGGTGAGCGGATTCTTGATCTCGTGCGCGACCTTCCGCGCCATCTGGCTCCACGCGGCCTGGCGCTCGCTGGTCACCAGCCGGTCGCGATAGGACTGGAGGTCCAGCCGCATCCGGTCGAGCGCCGCGCCCAAAGTCTCGAGCTCGCGGACGCCGCGAAGCGTCACGGGCTCCTCCCAGTCGCCTCGCGCGAGCCGGCCCGAGGCGGCGGCGAGGCGCTCGACCGGGTTCGAGACCTGCGAGGACCAGAGGAGTCCCAGCGCGATGGCGATCCCGAGCGCGGCCAACCCCAGCACTACCGACGCGAGCTGAAGCGACGCGATCGCGCGGTCGGCCTGGGCGGTCGACGCGATTCCGACAATGGACGGATTTGGCGGATCGCCCAGCGCCAGCGGGACGGCCAGTCGCTGGTCTTTGCCACCGGCGTCGGCGGGAAGCGTGGTCGCCGCGAGGCGCCCCCGCGCGTCCCGGAGCGCCAACTCGAGACCGCTCTGCTCGCGAAGGCGACGGAGGAACCCGACATCGAGGGCCAATCCACCTTCGAGCCGACCCACGTCCTCGTTCCGGTAGGGGATCGGCTGACTCACGACGAGCGCGAGACCGCGGTCGCCCTGGAGCGCGCGGATCTCGACCTGTCGCAAAGGCTCGCGCGCGGCGGCGGGACGGAGAGCCGGCGGCGCCTCACCGGCGGTGGACGGCGCATCGGCGGCGTCCGCGACAACGTTCCCGTGCGCGTCGGCGATCCGGAGAAAATCGTAGTCGAGAAGGAAGCGCCGCTCGGCCAAGTACGAGGACAGCTCGCGTCCTTCTCCCGTGCGCACCAGGTAGAGTCGCTTCAACTCCGGGTCGCGCGCGAGGATCCGGAGCTTTTCCAGGGCCAGGCGTTCGTCGGAGCGGAGCCGGGATTGAATCGCGCCCAGGGCCGACGCGAGCCGGTCCGATGCCTGCGCCCGCACCAGCGACTCGATGCGGTCCGTCAGGAGCACGATCGCGATCGCGAGCGGCACGACGGCGATCAGCGAAATTCCGAGGACGAGCCGGAAGCGAAGCGAGTTCACTGCTTGGGTTCTTCGGAACGGCATTCCATCAGGCTGGCCAGAGCGTCCGTTCCCATCGCGATCACTCTGCGGCGGTGCTCGGGTGCCACGACCAGCGGGCCGCTGACCCGGGGATCGCCGCGCAGGTGGGCCGATAGCTCGCCCGACTGGAAGACGGCCGCGTCCAGCTCGCCCCGCTCGAGCGCGATCTCCTCGTCCGCCGATTCGTCGAAGAGGCTCACGATGAGAGTGTCCGGCCACGTGCTCGGCGCCGCGGAAGCCGGGTCGCGGACGAGCCGCCAGGTCAGCGGATTCATGAGGGACGGGACGTACGCCGGCGCCGCCGCCGGAACTCCGGGCACCAATTCGTCGCAATCGTGCCGGCGCCGCGCCGAGGGCACGCCGAGCCGCAGCGCTCCGAGCGCCGGCAGCGGTGCACGCTCGAAGAGGAGCCGCACCCGGTCCAGCTTCCGAACCCCCGCGAGTGAGCCCGAGGTGACCCGGATCACGGCCACTTCGCCGCGGATCACATCATCCAACTCTCCGGTCGCGAGCGTCTTCTTCCGATCGCGGAAGGTTGCCCTGTCTCCTTCTGCCGCGGAGGTGGAGTCGGGGAGAGAGGCGTAGACGTGATCGCCGCGGACCCAGAGCACGCGCGGCTGCGACGTATCGGCGTTCACCTGGTCGGGAAGTGCGAAAGCGAGGAGCGAAAGCGCGCTGAGCGTCGCGATGCGGAGAAGCCGCCCTGTGTCCGTCATGACACGT
>JANLXD010000400.1:0-5085 GCA_031364935.1 Candidatus Eiseniibacteriota bacterium | reverse complement strand
AAGCCAGGCGTAGCCGACGATCTTCCGGTCGGGACCCGTCACGACCCAGGCGTCGCGCTCGACCTGGAACCGCGGGAGGGCCCAGGTCTCGAGCACGTCGTCCGTCGACGAGTCGGCGGTGCCCGTATCGGCGATGTCCACAGCGTTCATCAGCGCCGCGATCTCGGTGGCGTCGTCCGGCCGCGGACGGCGCAAGGTGCAGCCCAGGGGCAGCTCCGTGGGGCGCGGCATGGACGGGCTCATCCGGCGGCGGGGCCGACGAGGCGGATCCAGAGGAGGCTCATAGCAGAGACCGCCGCGGCGACCGCGAGCCCCACGTAGAACGGGCGAAGGCCCGCGCGGCGCATGGCCGCGATCCGGGTCGAGAGGCCCACGCCCGCCAACGCGACCAGGATGAGCACGCGGGCCCAGAACTGCGCGTCCTGGGTGAGGTCGCGCCCGACGCGGGCGGAAAGCTCGCGGATGACGCCGGCGGATTGGAGCGCCGCCATCGCGAGAAATCCGATGACGAAGAGCGGGACGGACTGCTGGATGCGAAGCCAAAGCGTGCCTCGCGGGGCCGCAGCGCGGGCGGGGCCGTCCGCGTTCGCGGCGGCCTCCTCGTCCTTACGCGCCCGCCGGTACAGAACCCCCAGCAGCACGATGACCACTCCCATCAGCGCGTTCCGCGTCAGCTTGACCGCCGTCGCGATCCGCCCCGCGGTCTCGCTGTACGCGAAGCCGGTCGCGACCACCTGCGAGGTGTCGTTCACCGCCGAGCCGGCCCAGGTGCCGAACGCGGGATCGTTCAGGTGCATCGCGCGCCCCAGGATGGGATAGAGAAAGACCGCGAGGGTCCCGAAGAGCGTGTTGGTCGCCACCGCGAACGAGACCTCGTCGTCGTGCGCGCCGATGACGGGCGCGGCCGCCACGATCGCCGAGTTGCCGCAGACCGCCGTGCCCACGCCGATCAGGGTGGCCAGCCGCGGCGGCACGCGCGCCAGCCGTCCCAGCGCATGAGCCGCCAGGAGCGCGATCGTCATGAGCACGACGATCATGATCACCGCCTTTCCGCCGATCGCGGCCACCTGCTGCACCGAGAATGTGGCGCCCAGGAGCACGATCGCCATCCGCAGCACGGCGTGGAACGAAAAGCGGATCCCGGGCGCGAAAAGAGGCGGCAGCGGGACCGTGTTCCCGATCAAGAGACCCAGGAGCACGGCCAGGATCACCTCCCCCACCGCGGCCGCGATTCCCGGAGCAAGGGACTGATGGATCATGCGCGCGATGAGCGCGATCAGGACGCTCAGCGCGAGGCCGGGCAGCACGGCCGGCAGCGTCGGCGACGTGGATGCCGGTCGGGATGGGGATGGCATGGCCGCATCTTGACCGGTCCGGCACGAGGCCACAAGCCTTGACCCGAGGCCCCGGCACAGGGGAAACTGAGGGCACGATGTCCGCCGACGTCCCCGAAATCACACCGGAAGAGCTGGTCCAACGCCTCGAATCGGGCGCCCGCCTCCGTGTGCTGGACGTGCGCGCCCCCGCGGCCGTCGCGAGCAGCCGGATCGACATCCTCCCGGCCGAGCGCTTCATCAACATCAAGGGCTCCGACTTGCTGGCCATGGGCGAGGGCGTCCGCCAAGCCGTGCCCCCTGACGGCCCCATCGCCGTGGTCTGCGGGCGCGGCAATTCCAGCAAGCAGGTCGCCGCGGTGCTGAACGATCTGGGGTACTCGGCCATCTCGATGCGCGGGGGGATGGCGGCGTGGGATGTCACGGTGATGCCGCGAAAGCTTTCGCCGCCGAGGGGCTTCGACCTCTTCGTTCAGTTCGACCGCATCGCCAAGGGCGCGACCGGGTATCTCCTCGCCTCTCGCGGCGAGGCGTTCCTCGTCGATCCCCCGCGAAAGGCACAGCCCTATCTCGAGTACGCGCGCGAAGCGGGATGCCGGGTCGTCGGCGTCGCGGACACGCACGCTCACGCCGACTACCTGAGCGGCGGCCCGGCGATCGCGCGGTCGCTCAAGATTCCCTACTACCTGCACTCGTGCGACGCCGTGTATCCCTACGACGGGACGCCCGCGAAGCTCGAGTTTTCGCCCGTGTCGGAAGGGACGTCCATCCCGGTCGGCTCCGGGGAGATCTGCGTCGCGCACACGCCCGGCCATACCGAAGGCAGCGTGACGTACCGCGCGGGCGACGTGGCCCTGACGGGAGATTTCATCTTCGTGAATTCCGTAGGTCGCCCCGATCTCGGAGGCAAGGCGGAGGCCTGGACAGTGGCGCTATGGAACAGCCTGGAGCGCGCGCGGCGCGAATGGAGCGGCGACGTCCGTGTCTACCCAGCCCACTACGCGTCCGAGAAGGAGCGCGAGGCCGATCGGAGCGTGGGCTGTCCTTTCTCGGAAGTTCAGAAGCGAAACGAGCCGCTTCGCATCAAGGACCAAACCGCATTCATCGCGTGGGTCGGATCCAAGGCCGGCAAGGTCCCCGACGCGTACCGCAAGATCAAAGCCGTGAACCTCGGCCTGCTCGAAGTCTGGGAGATGGAAGCCCAGGAGCTGGAGGGTGGGCGGAACGAGTGCGCGGTCGGCTGAGGGTCTACCCCTCCACAAACCCCACGTTGTTCGCTCGCATAAATGCCTTGATAGGGTCCACGTGGACGCACAGGCCGACGTGCAGGAACGCGCTGTCCTTGACCCGCTGCTTCAGCCCCTGGCGCATGACATCAACGTTGATGTCGAAGTCCAGATCGAGGTGATTGGTGGCGGACTGCATCCCCCACACGCGCCCCTCCGTGTCGAACGCGGGGCCGCCGCTTTGCCCCCGCAGTCCCGGAGTGCTCATCTCGAACCCTAGAATAGTGCCGCCCGGACCCGCCAGGTGGCGCGTCACCATCCCCTCAAGGGGAAAGCGCGGGGAATGCTGCCGCCCCTCCTGAGTCCAGGACGTGGTGTTCGTCGCGGGGTCGTAGCGGTAGTTCGTGAATTCCGGAAATGGAAAGCCGAGACGGCAGAGAAACTTGCCTTGTTTCAGATCATCGCCAGTGGACGCGAATACCGGGAACGCGTCGCATAGCACCTTGCCTCTCTCGAATTTGATGAGGGCGAGATCGAGCTCGGGATGGACCGCGAAGTGGACAGGCGTCTGCTGGTCCACGCACCCCACGAAGCTCAGATGGATCTCGAACGGCTTCCCCTTGGAGAAGCCGTGTTTTTCTTCCGCTTCCCGAAGAGATCGTTTCATCTTCTTTTCACCGGTCAGCGCTTGGACTTCGTTGAGAAAGGCGGAGCGGCGTTGGCCGAGCTTGTCCGTTTCGACCAGAAGCCCAATCACGTGCTTGCACGTCAGCGCCCAGCCGCTGGAGTTGACGAAGAAGAGCGACGCCGCGCCGGGCTGCACCAGGTCGGAGCCGTAGTTGCGCACGATCGTGTGGATGGCGCGAGTGAACCGGGCTGCTACTTCGATTCCGTTGACGAACATTGACGGAATTATCGCAGCACTACGAAGCCTCGTGTCACGGATTCGTTCGGGCTGCTCCCTGTGCCGACAGTCTGCGCCAGGAACCGACTGTACGCGTCGCGCACAAAGAACGTGCTGATCGCCGAAACGAAGGCGCTCAGGTAGCCCCACATGAGAAAGAGCACGACGAAATAGAGTCCCAGCAGGAAGAGCATGCATGCACCAAGGAGCTCGTACCCGAACGCAAAGGATTGGCGCCAGATCCTCCAGGCCGACTCGCGCTGATCGAGCGCGACGACCACCGTCACCAGCCACGTGTTGACGAGGAAGAAAGTCAGTGCCGAGAGGGTGATGACCCCTACCTGGAGCGGTGAGAGCACATGCTCGAGGCTACCGTGAGCCCAGCCGAACGAAGACAGGACTCGCGATGACGCGAACACGGAGATCGAGCACATGCCGGCGTTGAACAGAACCTTGTACCATGGGCGTCTGCGGAATAGCAGATCCACGAGAGCGCCGGCCGAAGCAGTCACGAGAATCGCCAGCGGTGTGGCAAGAACCATGATCGATGCGAAGTTGGCGGCGGTCGCCATGCTGAGATAGCCGCGACCCTTCGGCGCCGGGAGCCAGAGCACCTCGCCCAGCATGTTCGCAAGGATCCAGAAGAGGACCGGGAGCGGACTGAATTCGAAGCCGGATGCTCCCGAGACCCAGAGCGCGAAGCTTCCGCCCGCGATCACCAGGGTGATATATGAGTTGAGGAACATGGTTCCCCCTGTCCGCGGTTACCAGCCGGCCTTTCCGGCCGCGTAGATCGAGAAGTGCGGCAGATGAGCGGTCAGGGTTGCCGACGTCGGGTCGCTACCCGCGAAGAGGTCCACCCAGACGAGGCGCGAAGGGTCGTACCAGAAGAGACCGAGGGTCGAGCGGTCAACGCCCAGGTCCTTGGTCGAGAGAATGAGCTCCACGGGCACGAGGAAGCCGTTCCGATCCAGCGGCGCGATCTCGAGATCGCACAGAAGGACCGTCGAATCGGCCAGGGTCATCGTGATCGTAGCGGCACCGGCATACGCGCCCGGCGGGACCTTGAGCGTGTATCGTCCGCACTGCAACACGCCACCCAGCGCGCCATCGATGACGGCGGCATTTGCTAGGTAGCGGTCACCCGTCGCGCCCGCCAGGTTCGCGCCGGTGCGGCTGACCAACGCTGTTGCGGTCGGTGCTGGGACGAAC
This sequence comes from Candidatus Eiseniibacteriota bacterium, assembly GCA_031364935.1. Classification (GTDB taxonomy): domain Bacteria; phylum Eisenbacteria; class RBG-16-71-46; order SZUA-252; family SZUA-252; genus DASQJL01. The sequence continues at coordinate 409 of JANLXD010000400.1, read as the reverse complement.
CCGACGCTACCGGTTGGCGAAACCGTCAGGACAGAGAATCCACCTCCACCCGCGCTCCCGGTACCTTGGCTGACCGGGGCCAGTGGAGAGTTGCTGCACCCGTTGAGCATCCACCCCATCGCACCGGCAAGTGCGAAGGCGGCCAATAACGTTCGCCTGGTCTTCATATATCCTCCGATGGGTACCCTTCACTTCTGGAGCCACCGGTGTTGAAGGGCATCGAGCGTGCCGGAGGTTGGACAGCGGCAAGTGGTTTAGCGATCGGGGGTTGCGTTTTGCGAAACGCAAGATACGTCAGAGACTGGGGGATCTGGCGCGGCCCAAGGCTGGAGTGAGCCAGACCAGTGATACTAGTTATTAATGGCGGGGTCGACGGGACTCGAACCCGCGACCTCCTGCGTGACAGGCA
>JANLXD010000375.1:0-2949 GCA_031364935.1 Candidatus Eiseniibacteriota bacterium | reverse complement strand
CGCCCGCGGATAGACCACCTGTGCGTACGTGGAGCTGGGATTCCCGATGAGCACGATGTCCGCGACACTCCCGCTCCCCGGAACCACCGAGACCGGCACGATGGAATAGAAGTACGGGAAGCCGTTCAGGACGTGCGTGTCGACGAACGAGTAGCGCCCCACCGCGAACAGGGTGTCGTGCTCCGTGTGGAACACAGTGTTGGAGGGCGCCCGCGCGACGGGATCCCATGACACCGTGACGTCGGTCGTCTTCACGACGCCGGCGGACGGATCGATCAGCTCCGACAGCGGCCGGGCCGGTGTGCCGGTGGGGTCGACCCGCCATTCACCGAGAAGCGACCACAGGGTCCGCTGCGGGGCGTTCGTTCCCAGCGGGCGGTCCCAGCCCGCCGCCTTGTAGATGCGGTAGCCGATGAATTCCTTGAGGTTCCCCCGCTGCGCGTCGCGAACCATCTCGGCGAAGTTGTTCCACTTGAGCGTGACCTTGCGGTCCCCGGGGAAGAACCAGGCCGAGAGCCGAGAGGAGTCGCTGGCCGTGCTGTAGCGCGAGAGGAAGTCCCGAGGCTCGCCGCGGCCGTCCACGCCCGCGAAGAACGGTGCCGGAAGCGGCGAGGCGGCGACCCAGTGGACCAGGAACTCCCGCCCTCCCTGTCCGGTGTTCGGATCGCAATCCTGGTCCACGTAAACGCACTCGGGACCGTTGATCGGAATCAGAAGCGTGTCCTCGGAGGCGCAGTGGAAATCCTGGGTCGCCTCGTTGTCCAGGCACCAGAATTTCCCTCCCTGCTGGACGCGGCAGTCGAAAGCCGGGTCCCAGGGCTGGACGCCCGCGAACTTGGGCTCATCCGGGATCGTGGGGCGGAAACGAACGAAGCACAAGGAATCGGCGAACGTCTTGATGTCATACACGAACGGGTTTCCCGGAGACGTGCTGATGCACGTTTCCTTGCCGCACGTTCCGGTCGTCAGCTTCCCGTCCAGATCGGTGTAGAGCCCGTCGAAGACCTGCTGGGCCGAGATGGCGTTCGCGACCAGGCTGCCCCCGATGGCGCTGGACGCCTGCAGGGGCCCTCCCGCATCGGTCAGCGGAAGCCCCAGTCCCAGCCCCATGACCCATCCCACGGAGACCGTGAGGGTGGAGTCGGGGAGGATGGAACGGAACGGGCCCGTCGCCATGATGAACCGGTAGTCGAGTGGACGGCTGGACGTGAGGGGACCGGTGAAATCGGGACTGAGCTGGGGGTCGGTCATGAGCTGATAGCGTTGGGCGTCGTTCTCGGGGTCGCCGCCGGCCGCGTACGGAGCGCCCGATCCCGAGAAGAACTTGAACGACGTCACGCCCACGCGTCGCGGCGCCGTGGCGCCCGACGGATCGACCGTATGGTTCAGGAAGATGCAACCGAAGTAGCCCGGCGCGTCCCCCCCCTTGTTCTCCTGCGGGTTGTTCTGGTTGTCCGGGTTGTCCCACGCATAGGCCATCTGGAGGCGGCGGGACACCGTCTCGCCGGCCGAGCCGACGTAGCTGACCTGGCGGTCGAATAGACCCACCTCGTCGTCCAGGAAGTAGCCCTGGATCCCCCGGTTCCCCACGTCCGGGTCGGCGAAGATCGCCACCATCACGTTCCGCAGCGTACGGCCGCTGCGGTTTGTGATCTTGTAGTCCATGCCCACGAAATCGTTCTGCCCGGGCGTCGCCCAGGCGTACGACGTCTGCCGCACGCGGACGCCCAGCGGGACGTGCTCCGGAAAGAGCTGCCGGATGCCCGGAATGTCGTCGAAATACTCCGTGGCGAACATCTGCTGCCCCACCGCGGCGTAGTCTTCGTCGCACAGACCGTCCTGATCGTCGTCCTCGCCGTTCAGGAAGTCCTCGTCGATGAGGCCGTCGCCGTCGTCGTCGGGATCCACGCTCGAGGAGATGATGCGGTTTCCGCCCGGGATCCCCTCGTAGGTCTCGCGGACGTCCGGAATCTGATCCAGCGGCAGCGCGGCGCAGGGATTGGTCGGGATGACTTCCGGAGAGAATTCCCGGTCGTAGAGCGCCGTCGTCACGTGCGGAATTCCGCTCGCGTCGATGGCTCCGATCCAGATTCCCGCCGCGTAGAGGTAGTCGTTTCCGGAGCCCGCCGGCCACTCGGCCGATGGGACCGTGGTGCGGGACGGGTTGTTCTGGTTCCCCGTCTCGCCGACGTTGGTGATCTGAAGCTGGAGCCGGCCGACGTTGTGCACGAATCGTCCGTCCAGACGGAACGTCTGGTGCGGCTGGCCGCGGTCTCGGGAGCCCGGAACCTCAGAGCCTCGGGGCGCCTCGTGCCACGCGACCGTGCCTCCGAACAGGATCGTGCCGCATGCGAGGGCCGCCGCGCGGCTGGCCCACGCCGGAATTCTCTTCTCCGTCATCAGAACTGAACCCCCAATCCGACGCGGATCACGCGGCCCTGCTCGAAGACGCGGGGATCGTTCACGGGGAACCAATCCTCCTGTCCATCTCCATTCTGATCCGCCGTCAGGAAAGCGCCGCCGGCGCGGCCGGTTTCGGTGTAGTAGACCCTGTACGAAGTGGCGCTGACCTGGTTGTTGGGCCAGAGGCTCGGCTCCAGGTCGTTGATGTTGTTGGCGTCGAGCAGATTCGAGCCCTGGAGGTAGACCGTGACGTTCTGCCCCCACACCTTGAAGAACCGCTCCGCCTGCACCGCCAACGTGGAGGTCGAAGGCAGCCGGCGCGAGTTGGTGGCGGTGGGATCCTGGCGCCGCTGCTGCCGCAGCTCCGGCGTGTACGGGAAGCCGGTCCCGAACTGGTAGACGAACGAGGCCGCCCAGTCCTTCTCATTTCCCAGGCGGAGCGTGGCCGAGAGGCTGTGACGCTGATCCCAGTCGAGCGGCTGTTCGGAAGTGGGCTTGAACTGATCGCGCAGGTTTCCGACCGAAGTGAGCGCGCGATTCGGGTCG